>SFOF01000003.1 GCA_004552515.1 Clostridiales bacterium | reverse complement strand
CGTGATGGCAGCGGTCAGAGTGGTCTTGCCGTGGTCGACGTGGCCGATCGTGCCCACGTTGACATGGGGCTTCGTGCGTTCAAATTTCGCCTTCGCCATGGGAATCAGTCCTCCTCGAATTTATCCGGTACTGTGCGTGCCGTCGCGCGGAACGCGTCTTACCCAAATGGAGCGGGTGATGGGAATCGAACCCACGTAACCAGCTTGGGAAGCTGACGCTCTGCCATTGAGCTACACCCGCATTTCGCGCCGTGATCCGTGCACTCCTTTATTCTAATGGAAGCGGAGCAATTTGTCAACAGGTGAGATTCATTCTAATGCAAATTCTTTTTGATGCGGGACGTATTTTACCCTATGGGACTGAATATGATTCAGAATTTCACACAAGCGCAACATTTTTAGCGCAGAATTTGATTTGTTCGTGTGGATTATTTCTGTTTTAAGTTGTATAATATAGTAGGCTGACATAGTGTCAATGTCGGCGCGAGTCTATTTTCTTACTGGGAGGCCTGATCTTTTTGAGAAAGAAGCACTGTATCGCAATGCTGCTGGCCGGCGGTCAGGGCAGTCGCCTGGGAATCCTCACAAAGGTTATGGCGAAGCCTGCCGTTCCATTTGGCGGTAAATACCGAATCATTGATTTCCCGCTCTCCAACTGCTCCCACTCCGGCATCGACACCGTCGGCGTGCTGACTCAGTATCAGCCGCTCGAGCTGAACAGCTATATCGGCTCCGGCCAGCCGTGGGATCTGGATCTGAACAGCGGCGGTGTGTTTGTGCTTCCGCCCTATTCCAAGGGCAAATCCGGCGAATGGTATCGCGGCACGGCGAACGCCATCTATCAGAACATCAGCTTCATCGAGCAGTTCGATCCCGAGTATGTGCTGGTGCTCTCCGGCGATCACATCTACAAAATGGATTACAGCAAGATGGTGCGCTTCCATTCTGAAAATGACGCCGACGCCACCATCGCCGTGTTTGACGTCCCGCTGGAGGAGGCCAGCCGCTTCGGCATCATGTCGACCGACGAGAGCGGCCGCATCACGCAGTTCGAGGAGAAGCCCCCGCGTCCCACCAGCACCAAGGCGTCCATGGGCGTGTACGTCTTCTCCTGGCCCGTGCTGCACAAATACCTGATCGCCGACGAGGCCGACCCCACCAGCAAAAACGACTTTGGCAAAAACATCATCCCCAAGATGCTTGGCGACGGCAAAAAGCTCATGGCCTACGGCTTTGAGGGCTACTGGAAAGACGTGGGCACCATAGAGAGCCTCTGGGAGGCCAACATGGATCTGCTGCAGACGCCGCCCGCCTTCAATCTTTACGACGACGTATGGCGCATCTATGCCCGCAACCCCATCCAGCCGCCCCACTTTATGGCCGATACCGCCGTCGTGGACAACGCCATGATCACCGAGGGCTGCGATGTGGCCGGCGCCGTGCGGCACAGCATACTCTTCGCCGGCGTTCACATCGAGGAGGGCGCGACGATTGTCGATTCCGTGATCATGCCCGGCGCCGTCATCAAGTCGGGCGCCGTGGTCACGCGCGCCATCGTGGGCGAGGACAGCGTGATCAACGCGGGCTGCGTCGTGGGCCGTCCCGAGGCTCCCGGCGAGGACAACCGCATCGCGCTCGTGGGCCAGCACACCGTGCTGCCCGAAAACTTCGTCGTCAATCCCGGAGATCAAATCGACAGCGACGTGCTGCGTCTGGAGAGGAGCGTGGACGTATGAAAGACGTCATGGGTCTGATTTACACCTCCAAGCATGAAACAAGCCTGCGCGAGCTGACCGCCTCCCGCGCCGTGGCCGCGCTGCCCGTGGGCGGACGTTACCGCATGATCGACTTCATGCTCTCCAGCATGGTCAATTCCGGCATCCGCAACGTCGGCGTCATCATGCAGAAGAACTATCACTCGCTGATGGATCATCTCGGCTCAGGCAAGGCGTGGGATCTGCACACCCGCAACGACGGCCTGTTCATCCTCCCGCCCTTCCTCACCCGCGACAACGTCGGCTCCTACAGCGGCATACTGGACGCGCTGCGCTCCAATCTGGGCTATCTGCGCCGCTCCAATCAGGAATACATCATCATCACCGGCGGTCACACCGCGCTGTCCACCACCTTCGACGACCTGATGGCCTTCCATATGGACAGCGGCGCGGACATCTCGCTGATGTACGCGCGCAAGGCTCCCGGCGAGGTGGACGAATCGGTCACGCTGACCCCGCGCCACGTCTATCTGTCCGTAGACGGGGACGGCCTGGTGACCGATCTCGAAATCGGCCCGACGCAGCCCAAGGAACCGAACTTCTATATGGACATCATGCTGCTGCGGCGCGATCTGCTGCTGCGCCTGATCGACGAGGCGTTCTCCCAGGGCACCGTGGACATCAACCGCGAAATCCTGCAGCGCAACGTCCACAACGGCCCGCTGCGCATCTGCGCGCTCGAGTACAAGGGCTACAACCGCCGCGTCGAGACGATCAACAGCTATTACGCCCTCAATATGGATATGCTCAACCGGGACTGCCGCCGCGAGCTGTTCGGCAAATACCCCGTCTACACCAAGGTGCACGACGAGGTGCCCGTGCGCTATGTGCCCGGCGGCAGCGCGCACAACTCGCTGGTGGCCGACGGCTGCGTCATCGAGGGCACCGTCGAAAACAGCATCCTCTTCCGCGGCGTTCACATCGGCAAGGACGTTCATGTGCGCGATTCCATCATCATGCAGGGCGACGTGATCCAGAGCGGCGTCGAGATCGAGCACGTCATACTGGACAAGCACGTCACCGTGCTCAGCGGCAACCGGCTCATCGCGCCCCGCCTGTATCCCATCGTCGTGGGCAAAAACAAAACCGTCTGATCCCTACGCCGCCCAGCCACTTTCGACTGGGCGGCTTGCCTACCCCTTATTCAACGAAATGAGGAAACCGACTCATGCAGAACGTTTTTCAGGAGCCTGAATACACGGGCAACATCCAGCGCATGACCTATCTGAGCGATATTGAAAAGCTTATCGCCGAGCGCCGCGCCGCCGCCGCCGCCGAACGCGACCGCTTCATGGCGGACTATCCCGCGCGCCTCGAGGATCTGCGCGCGCGCTACCTGGATATGCTGGGCTGGCCGCTGAACAGCCATGAATTCGATCAGTACATCCCCACCGCCGAGGAAACGTATCTGGGCAGCGACGAGCGCGCCGACATATACCGCGTGATCGTCGAGGCCATGCCCGGCCTCCGCTTCGGCGGCATACTCTTTGTCGCCCGCGATCACAAGAGGCGGCCGCTGGTGATCTCCCAGCACGGCGGCCTGGGCACGCCCGAGCTGTGCAGCAGCCTCTATCGCGGCGGCGACAGCGCCAACTACAACGACATGACGCAGCGCGTGCTCGCGCGGGGCGTTCACGTCTTCGCGCCGCAGCTGCTTTTGTGGAACAAGGAAACCTATCACATACAGTACGACCGGCGGATGATCGACAACAGCCTCAAGCAGCTGGGCGGCTCGATCACGGCGCTGGAGATTTACTGCATCATGCGCTCGATCGACTATCTTACAAAGAAGGACTACGTCGATGAGACGCGCGTCGGCATGGTCGGCTTGAGCTACGGCGGCTTTTACACGCTCTTCACCGCCGCGGCTGATCCGCGCATCAAAAGCTGCATCGCATCCGGCTTTTTCAACGACCGCTTTGCCCACAACTGGCTGGACTGGACGTGGAAGGACGCGGGACGCACATTCCTCGACGCGGAGGTGGCCGCGCTCATCGCGCCGCGCGGGCTGAGGATGCAGCTGGGCACGCACGACAATCTCTTCGCCGAAGCGCCCGCCCGCAATGAGCTCGAGCGGCTCAGGGGGTTCTTTGAGCGCGCGCATTGTCCGGAGAAGCTCTATATGGAGTTTTTCGACGGCACGCATGAGTTCAGCAGGAGCGAGGAAACGATCGATCTGTTCATGAACGACCTGGCCTGATAAGGCCCTACGGAGGACTATATAATGATGAAAATCCTGATGGCGGCGTCCGAATGTGTTCCCTTTGTCAAGACCGGCGGTCTGGCCGACGTGATCGGCGCGCTGCCCAAGGCGCTCGCGGCCGAGGGCGTGGATGTGCGCGTCGTCGTGCCCAAGTATGTCGAAATCCCCCAGAGCTATCGCGAGCGCATGACGCATCTGGTCGATTTCACCGTCGAGCTGGGCTGGCGGCGTCAGTACTGCGGCATCGACACGCTCACGGAGAACGGCATCACGTTCTACTTTATCGACAACGAATACTACTTCAAGCGCCCCTATGTCTACGGACTGGGCGGCGACGAGCCGGAGCGCTTCTCCTTCTTCGACAAGGCCGTATTGGAAATGCTGCCGCGCATCGATTTCTTCCCGGATGTGCTGCACTGCCACGACTGGCAGACCGGCATGATCCCCATGCTCTACAGACTGCAATACGCCGGCAGGGCGGGCTATGGCGCGATCAAGACGGCCTACACCATCCACAATCTCCAGTATCAGGGCATATTCCCCATCGACTATGTGGAGGATCTGCTGCATCTGGGGCGCGAGGCCTATCTGGACGGCGGCGCGGAATTCTTCGGCGCGTGCTCGTTCATGAAGGCGGGGCTTAACTTCGCCGACCGCATCACCACGGTCAGCCCGACCTACGCGCAGGAGATCCAGTCCGCCTATTACGGCGAAAAGCTGGACGGCCTCATGCGCGCCAAGGCCGATCACCTCATCGGCATACTCAACGGCATCGACATGGCCGAATACGATCCCTCGACCGATCCGCTGATCGAGGTGGACTATTCCTGGCGCTCCATCGGCCGCAAGCAGAAAAATAAAGTGCTGCTTCAGGAGGAGCTGGGGCTTGAGGCGGATAAAAACGTGCCCATGATCGGCATGGTCGGCCGCCTGTCCGGCCAGAAGGGGCTTGATCTGGTACAGTGCGTGCTCAACGAGATCATGGCCACCGGCGTACAGCTGGTCGTGCTGGGCAAGGGCGACGACAATTACGTCTCCATGTTCCGCTCGGCGCAGATGCGCTATCCGGGCCGCCTGGCCGCGCGCATCGAGATGAACAATCAGCTCGCGCACCGCATCTACGCCGCCAGCGACCTGTTCCTCATGCCCAGCCGCTTCGAGCCCTGCGGCCTGAGCCAGCTGATCGCCCTGCGCTACGGCGCGCTGCCCATCGTGCGCGAAACCGGCGGCCTGCGCGACACCGTCCTCGCCTACAATGAGTTCACCGACGAGGGCAACGGCTTCAGCTTCACCAATTACAACGCGCACGATATGCTGCACGTCGTGGAGTACGCCGTGCGCGTCTACCGCGATCAGCCCAAAACCTTCCAGCGCCTGATCCGCCGCGCCATGCGCGGCCAGTACGGCTGGGATCAGTCCGCGCGCGTCTATCTGGAGATGTACCGCGGCCTGACCGGCGAAAAAGCCGCGGAATAAGCGCCCATTTCAGCGCCCATTCCGATAAAAAAGCGCAAAAATCAGCCGCCCGGACGAGCATCCATCGCCCGGGCGGCTGTCGTTATAATGCTTTTTCAGCCGAACTGCCTCACGAATATGAACAGCCCCGTCTCCGCATCGAACACCGCGAATACGAAGCCCCGGCCGATCTGTCCGATCTCTGCGAAGGGGCCGTCGGGGATGCCGGGGCGTTATACGGCCCGGCTGTTTCCCGATAGTACCACGCGTCAAACGCCGCGTCGTCCCGCAACCTAAACCGCCGCCTGACAGCTCCACATGGCCGTCTCCGCAAAGCGGCGATAATCCTCAGCGCCCGCCTCGGCAACGCGCCAGCCCTCCGTCCGGCTCATGCGCTGAAGCAGTTCTTCTCTCTCCCGCTCGACGCAGAACACGGTCTGCGCAAAGGAATCCCGCCCGTCCGCCGCGCCGTGCAGCGCATAGGACGGCGCGTATTCTCCGGGCAGACCCGTCTGCTCGAGCGCCCCCTCCGCCGCGTTTGGAGCGGAAAGCCGCACATTTCCAGCCAGTTTGCCCGCATAAAACGCGATAACGAGCGCAGCGGCCATCGCCGCGATCCCCGTCAGAATCCGCGCGCCTCTCTTCATCCGGTCAGTACCGTCCGATCTTCTCAAGCGGCAGATTGACAAAGCCCGGCATGTCCTTAAACGCCTGCGCGCCGGCCTTCAGCGTATAGCTGTCCTTCTCAAAGCCGGCTTCCTCAAACGATCTGTACGCCATGTTGCGGTCAACGTCGCTGTATTCCTTAACGGAGGAATCGATGCGGCCGATGCTGCCCGCCTCGTCGATGACCAGATTGTCATAGACCAGAGCGTGCGCCGGATTGGGGGCGAATTCGGGGCTGTTCGGATCGGAAAAATCGTGGCTCAGCCGCGCCAGCGACGGATAGCGCTTCTTCCAGATTGCCGACTGATAGGGCGACTGGCGCAGGCGCTTCCACATACTGCCGTTTTCATAGCTCGACACGGCGGCCACCGCCCAGCCGTTGTTCATAAAGCCGTCGCGGCCGCGGTCGTCGTAGGTCAGCGCCTTGCCGCAGTGTACCATGATGTTGTTGAACACGAAGTTATCGCGCCCGCCGCCGATCAGGAAGCCGTTCTTGCGCACGTTGATCAGCAGATTGCCGTAGGCGGTCTGGCCGGAGAGCATATCGTCGAAGTAGATGCCGTCGGGCGTAAACTCGCCGCCGCCGATGTCGTACAGGCAGTTATAGCGCACGACGCAGCCCTGCCCCGCCCAGTCCTGGCCGGAATAGATCGCGCCCGCATCGGAGGAATGGAGCACAACGTCGTGGATGTGGTTATACTCGATCACATGATCGTTGCCGTAATAGAAGATCGCCGAATGGGGCGCGTTGTACATCTCGTTGTGCGCGCAGACATTGCCGCAGCCCTCCAGACGCACAGCGCCGCAATAGACCATGTACACCTCCGCCCAGTCGTGGAAGAGGCAGTTCTCCACGCGGCTGCATCCGGGGGTCAGCGTCTCGCGGTCGCCGCCGGTCATGTCCACGCCGCCCTTGCCGGTGTGGGAGACCTCGCAGTCAGTCACGAGGTTATATCGGCCCTTCACCGCCATGGCGTTGCCCATCACGCCGTAGACGTTCAGGCGGCGCAGCGTGTTGTGATCGCCCTCGACCGTGATCGCGTCGGCGCGGGTGCCCTTGACGGTAAAGCCCTCAAACGTCACATAATTCACGTTTTGCGCGTCGATCACGCTTTTGCGCGTCACGGTCATTTCGATGCGCGCGTCCTTCAGCTCGACCGGCGGATAGACGTACAGCCAGCCGCTCTCGCGATCCAGATACCACTCGCCCGGCGCGTCCAGCTCCTCGAACACATTGTAGAAATAGTACAGCGCGTCCTTGCGCGCGCCGTAGCGGGAGACGTGCGCCGGATAAAACGTGCGGTGCGCGATGTCAAAGCCCTTTACCGGCGTGGACGAATCGGCCCAGTCATGATAGAAATAGCCGTACGCCCAGATGTCGCCGGTATCCCTCCAGCCCGCCGCGCGCGCCGTCGTGGGCTTGTCCATGATGTAGGTGCCGCCGCGATGATTGCGCCGCCCGTTCCAGTCGTAGTGATAGTTCTGCTCGGGGAACTCCCACACGTCGCCCACGTCGGCCACGGCCCCCAGCCGCAGAAAACCCTCGTCGGGATAGCGCGCCAGCGTCATGCGCCGCCCGTCGATAAACAGCTCGCAGTTCGCGCCCTTTTCGCAGTCGTCATATTTGTCCTCGGTGCCGAACGCGCCGATGGGACTGAGCCGTCCCCAATCCTTCGCGGTCAGACCGTACTTCTTCAGATCGACGCGCACCACCCTGTCCCGCGCCGTACCGTGCAGACGCGCGCGCGACGCTTCATCGATCGCGGTAAAGTCCTCCGCCCTCAGCGTCACGCCGCCGTTTAGAACGACCTCGCCGTCGCCATAGGCGCGATAGGTGATCGGGCAGTCCGCGCTGCCGGAGTCCTCCGGCGTCAGGACAAGACCGCTTGTCGGATATTCGCCGGCATGGACGCACACGGTCACGCCGCCCTTGCCCGCCTTCATCGCGCGCACGGCCTTTATGGCGCGCTCGATCGTCGCAAAGGGATGCTCGCGGGAGCCGTCGCTTTCGTCGCTGCCGCTCACCGAAACATAAATATCGCCCTCGATAACGGGATAATCGCGCTTTGTATATTGGCTCAGCTGATCCTTCAAAGACATAGGCTTAATCCTCCGCGTTCTTTGATTCCGCTGTCATTATAACCCAGCGGCGCAAGCGCGTCAATACGCAAATGACGCTATATAAGCGCGCCCCTTCTGCGGTACATTGTGGGCGAAAGGCCGTACTGCCGCGAAAAGGCCGCCGAGAAATGATCCGCGTTTTCAAAGCCGACGGCGCGCGCGATTTCGGCCACCGTCATATCGCTCTCGCGCAGAAGCCGCGCGGCCTTTTGCAGGCGCAGGCTTCTCAGGAAGCGATGCAGCGTCGCGCCGCTCTCGCGCTTAAACGCCGCGTTCAGATAATTGGGATGATAGCTGAGCGCGCGGGCAATCGCACGGTTGTCCAGCGGCTCGGCGTAATGCGCTTCCAGATAGTCGAGCGTCCTGCGGTAAAGCCCGCCGCGCGCGTCCTCCGCCTGATCGCACAGCCGGTAGAGCGCGTATTGCAGCAGCGCCGCCGCCCGCTCGCGGCCATGCGCGCCATACGATTGAAATTCCCGCGCGATCTGGCGCATCACGTCATGGAGCGCCGGCGCGTCCGTCACGAACGGCGCATGGAACAGCGCCTCGCCGCACCGCTCGTGCGTCCGCATCAGCCGCGCGGAATCGCACGCGCTCTCGGGCACGGGCAGCTGAGTGTCCGTCACGGCGGCGTACTCGCGCGTAAAGTCAAAATTCAGCGTCACGAAGCGCATCGGCTCCGCCGACACAGAGCGCGGATAATACGGCACGCCCGGCGGATAATAGCACAGGCCGCACGGCTCGAGCGGCGCGCGTTCGCCGCCATAGTCCAGCTCGCCGCGCCCGGAGAGGATGTACAGGATCCGCGCGTCATAGGCGATCGTGCGGAAGTGATTGGGCAGATTGGTCGTCTCGGCGGCATAGCGCAGAAATATGTTCATGGCGTTTCAACCTTTATTTTAGAAAGATTTGCGTTGATCGGCTTCATTGATTCTAGCATGGCCGCGTGCTAAAATCAAGCTGCCTGAAAACGTTTATGACAGGGAGGAATCGTTTCATGAATCCGCTCATTCCCATGTTCGCGATCACAGGCCGGCCGACGGGCGATCAGCTCCGGGCGCGGCTCCAGCGCTTTTACGAGGGCGGCGTCCGCCAGATCATGCTCTATCCCCGCGCGGGCTGCGACGTGCCCTATATGTCGGAGGAATGGCGCGGTCTCTGCGCCGCCTGCATTGATTTTGCAAAGGAGCGCGGCATGACCATATGGCTCTACGACGAGTTCAACTGGCCGTCCGGCTCCTGCAAGGGCGAGGTCGCGCGCGATCATCCCGAATTCATGGCCAGCCGCTTCGTCTGGGACGGCGAAAGCGTGCGCGTGCTGCGCGCTTCAGAAGAGGACGTCAGGCATACCTACGAGCAGTTCACCGTCGATATGCTCAATCCCGCGGCGATCGACCGCTTCATCGCCCTGACGCACGAGCGCTATGCCCGCTGGTTCGGCGAACTGTTCGGCACGGTGATTCGGGGCATATTCACCGACGAGCCGAGCTTCGCCTACACCTGCCGCGGCGACAATCAGCTGCCCTACTATGACGGCATCGAAACGGACTACCGCGCGCGCTTCGGTGAGGACATGACATCCGGTCTGATCGCCTATTTTACGCGTGGGGAGTGCGCCGCGTTTTCCGAACGCTTCTGGCGGCTGATCGCCGAGCGCTTCCGCGCCTGCTATTTCGACCGCATATCGGCCTGGTGCCGCGCGCACAACCTGCTCATGACCGGCCACTGTATGTGTGACGACTGCGTTCAGAGCGAATATCGCTTTTCCGGCTCGGTCATGGACAATCTCGATCGCTTCGACGTGCCGGGCGTGGACGAAATCAACACCTGGCTCGACGCGCCGCGCGATTATCTCTTCGCGCAGATTCAGAACGTCCGCGCTCACGGCGCGCCCCACGCCATGGCCGAGCTGTTCGCGCTGGGGCCCTGCTCCATGCCCTACGCCCGTATGCGGCAGATGATCTGGACGGCGGCGGCGCACGGCGTGGATCACTTCTTCATGGCCATCTCGCATCTGGACGCGCGCGGGAACTGGAAAAAGGACAATTTTTTCCACGATTTCGCGCCGGAATCGCCGGATTTCGCGGGCGCGGCCGCGCTGGGACAGACCGCCGAGGCCGCCGCGCGCTTCGCCGCCAGAGCGCCGCTCACGCACAGCGACGTCGCCCTGCGCCTGCCCGTCTCCGCCGCGCTTTCCACCATCCGCACGGAAACGCCCGACCGCGTTGATCGCGCCGTGAACGCCCTCATCGACGCGCTGCGCGTTCGCCAGATCCAGTGGACGCTCATACGCGAGGATGAAAAGACAAACGCCCCGCACACAATCGCCTTCGGCGCGGACGGAACGTACACGGACGAAACCACCGGCGCACGCTATACGGACGCAGCCGCCTGCGCGGACGATCTGCTGCGGCAAATCGAGCGCCGCGTCTGGGTCACGCGGGCCGACGGTTCGCCCGAGGAAAGCATCCTGCTCAAGATCTATGCCGACGGCGCGTTTGCGGTGATCGACCGCGCCATGGAGCCGGCCGCGCCGCGCGCGCTCGTGCTGCACAGGGGCGATCAGAGCCTTCCGTTCACGCTGGAGACGTTCGGCATGTTCACCAGCGAGGACGCGCCGCACACAGCCGCCGCGCACAGTCTGCCCATCGAGGGCTATGCCGCCCGCTCCGCGCATCCCGCGCTTCTGCGCCTGCCGCTTCTGGACGCGCCCGAGTGCGCCTTTACGCTGGAGGAGCCGCTCACAATGGCGTTTAACGGCCGCGTCTATCCCGAGGAGGGCGAGATCCTGCTCGACGGCGCGCCGCTTGACTTCTCCCGCCCCGCAGCGAATCTGACCGCCTGCTTTGGCGGCCTGTATCGCAGAACCGAGCCGATAAAGCTCTCTGCGGGGCGGCACGTCGTCTCGTCCCTGCTGACCGACAAGTGCTTTCTGCCGGTCGTGATCGCCGAGGGCGCGTTCAGCGTGGACGGCGCGCTCACCGTCCGGACGCGCGCGGAGAACGACGCGTCGTTCACCCACAGCGCAGAAGCCGTGTTCGACGCGGATATTCCCGAGGGCGCGCGGCGCATCGCGCTGTGCTATGACGACAATCTGCTGGTCGCCTCCCTCGCGGTCAACGGACAACCGGCCGGCACGCGGGCGTTCGCGCCCTATCGCTTTGAGCTGCCGGACGATCTGGCCGGAAGGAAAGCGCGCTTCGTCCTGACGGCCTATTCCTCGCACGCGCCGCTGTTCGGCCCGCTCGACCGGCACGACGGCACATGGGGCAACCGCGTGAGCCGCCCCGAAAGGCTCTCCCTGCCCAATCTGCGCCTTGAATGGGATTGACACGCGCCGAAGCGCCATGCTATACTAAGGCGTATTCCAAGCGATCATAAAGCTGCAAGCCCCGCGTTTTTTCGGTTCGTCCGTCTCTGAAACCACCTTGTTCCCCCCGCTCCGGTTTCCGCGTCCGTTCCTTCCGAAAATCCGCGCCGGGCTTGCGGCTTTTCGTTTTGAAGCAACCTTGGCATCAAGCATCCGACAGGGAGGCGCATTTAATGATGAAGGGCAAGCTCTATCAGGGCGATTTTCGCCGCGAAATCTCATTCCCGCTGGGCGGCATCGGCGCGGGCTGCATCGGCCTGGACGGCTACGGCCGCCTGATCGACTGGGAAATCTTCAACCGTCCCAACAAGCGCAGCGTCAACGGCTATTCGCACTTTGCCGTCAAGGCCGAGAAAAACGGCGAGCTGCTGGACGCGCGCATCCTCAACGCCGACGCCGCGCCCGGCTATATGGGCGAGGGCTATATGGACGTGTCCCAGTCCCGCCGCACGCCCATGCCCGCATGGCGCGCGAATTACGGCTTCGGCCCCCAGCGCGAGCTGCTGGGCGGAATGCCCCATTTCCGCGACTGCGAATTTGAGGGCGCGTTTCCCTTCGCCGAGATTCACTTTTCCGACGAGTCCTTCCCCGGCCGCGTCAGCCTGAACGCCTTCAATCCCTATATCCCGCTGGACGACAAAAACTCCAGCCTGCCCGCGGCGTTCTTTACGCTCACGCTGTCCAACTCTCAGGACGAGAGCATCGACTATACCGCCGCGCTCTCGCTGTCCAATCCGCAGCTGGGCCGGCACTTCAACCGGCTCTTCAGCGAGGGCGGCGCGTCCGGCGTGTGCCTGACCGACGACACGGCCGAGGGCGATCCGCGCTATGGCCAGCTGGTCATGGCCGTGGACGAAAAGGACGCGCCCGTCTGCCAGCAATACTGGTTCCGCGGCACATGGTTCGACGATCTGAGCCTGTTCTGGCACGATTTCGCCGTGCCCGGCGCGCTGAAAAATCGCCTCTACGCCGAGGATGACGACAGCGAATGGGGCAACTGGGGCGGTCGCCGCGACACCGCCACGCTGAGCGTGCGCGTAACGCTCAGGCCCGGCGAAACGCGCGCCATCCGCTTTGCCGTGGGCTGGTATTATCCCACCTGCGACTGCTACTGGAGCCCCGTGAAGGACGACGAAGCCTGCCCCAAAACGTGGAAGAACTACTATGCCTCGCAGTTCGATTCCGCGCGCGCCGTCGCGGCCTACGCGCTTAAAAACTGGGACGCGCTGGAGGCGAAAACCCGTCTCTTTGCCGAATCGCTCTATGCCTCGGATCTGCCCGAAGCCGCGCTCGACGCGGTAACGGCCAACATATCGCTGCTCAAATCGCCCACCTGTATGCGGCTGGAGAACGGCGAGTTCTACGCCTTCGAGGGCTGCAACATGAACGCCGGCTCCTGCGAGGGCAGCTGCACCCACGTCTGGAACTACGCCTTCGCGCTGCCCTTCCTCTTCCCCGCACTGGAGCGCAGTATGCGCGAGCTGGACTACGGCTACAATCAGAACGACGACGGCGGCATGGTGTTCCGCCTGCGCCTGCCGCTGGGACGGCGGCGCGGTTCGTTCCGCTCCTGCGTGGACGGCCTGATGGGCGGCGTGATCAAATTCTACCGCGAGTGGAAGCTCTGCGGCGACGAGCAGTGGCTGCGCGCCTGGTGGCCGCGCGTCAAAAAGTCGCTCGAATATGCCTGGGCGCCCACCAACGCCGACCGCTGGGATCCCGATAAAACCGGCGTGATCACCGGGCGGCAGCACCACACGCTGGACATGGAGCTGTTCGGCCCCAACGCCTGGCTGAACACGTTCTATCTGGCCGCGCTCAAGGCCGGAAGCGAAATCGCCGCGCATCTGGGCGAAACGGACAGCGCCGCCGAGTATGACCGGCTCTACCGGCAGGGCCGCGCCTTCACCGAGAAGGAGCTGTTCAACGGCGAATACTTTATCCAGAAGATCGATCTGACCGACAAGAGCGTGCTCGCGCCCTTCGGCGGATCGACGCTCACCGGCGGCAGCGTCGAGCACACCTACTGGAACGACGAGTCCGGCGAGATCAAATATCAGATCCAGAACGGCTGCGGCATCGATCAGGTGCTGGCGCAATGGATGAGCGACGTAAGCGGTCTGGGCGAAATCCTGGATAAGGACGAGGTCACCTCCGCCCTGCAGGCGATCCATCGCCACAACTTCAAGCGCGAGCTGCGCGCCCACGCCAATCCCTGCCGCGTCTACGGCCTGAACGACGAGGCCGGCACGGTCATCTGCGAATGGCCGCAGGGCGTGGCAAAGCCGGTCGTGCCCATCCCCTACGCCGAGGAAACCATGCACGGCTTCGAATATCAGGCGGCCTCGCACCTCATCGCGCGCGGCTTCGAGCGGGAGGGTCTCGCCATGGTGAAGGCCGTGCGCGACCGCTACGACGGCCGCCGCCGCAATCCGTGGAACGAGATGGAGTGCGGCTCGAACTACGCCCGCAGCATGGCCAGCTATGCGCTTCTGCCGATCTATTCCGGCTTCGTGTTCGATATGCCGCGCCGCCGCATGGGCTTTAAGCCGCTCAAGGGCGCGGGGCGCTTCTTCTGGTCGCTCGAGGGCGCATGGGGCACGGTCGAAATCGGCGCGGACAATATCCGTCTAAACGTGCTGTCCGGCGATCTGACGCTCGAGCGCTTCGTCACCGACAAAGCCAATCGCGTCAAGGCCGCGCAGCTTGACGGCGCGCCCGCCGCGTTCAGCATCGACGGCGAGGACGTCGTTTTCGCCGCCGCGCAGGCCCTGTGCGAGGGACAGACCCTCGCGCTGGCTCTCGGTTAAACAGCATAACAAAGCGCGCCCGCAGACGCGCCGGTTCGTCCGGTCGCATCCGCGGGCGCACTGTTTTTGCAGGTCGTTCATCAGTCTCGGCGGCTCTCTTCGATCTTGCGGCGCGTGTCGTCGGCGACGGCCTCGCGCAGCGCCTTCATATAGGGCGTATGCGCACATTCGTCCAAGCCATAGGCGAGCTGCAAGTCGTATTCGAGCGGCAGCCATGTGGCAATATCGGCCTCGTTGTGCTGTATAACCGCTTCGATCTTGTCCAGCGCCTTGTAGAGCCGCGCCTCCTCGCTTTCCTGCGCGTCCATCTCAGCGAAGAGAGCGGCCAGCTCGCTTCTCTGCGGTTCGGGCAGTTTGTCAACCACTTCACGCAGCGCCCGGGCCTCGTCCCGCTCGTTGCCCTCCGTCTTGACGAACGCGGGAATATCACCGGTCACGGCCTCGCCCAGATCGTGGACAAGGCACATCTTAATCACCTTATTCATGTCCAGCCGGGGATACTGGCCGCTCACGAGATACGCCATGAGCGCCAGCCGCCAGCTGTGCTCGGCCACGCTCTCAGGCCGGCCGGACGAGGTATAGCTGTGCCGCGTGTTGCACTTGAGCCTTTCGGCCAGCTTCAGAAAATCGAGCAGCGTCCGCGCGTCCATGGGCTCACCTGCCTCCGCGCGCGGCGAGGATGTTCTCCGCGTCGCTCAGGTGCTCGTACATATCGCGGAAGATGCGCGTGCGGTTGAGCCAGCGCACGACGCGGATGAAATGCCGGTTGTTGTCGAAGGAATAGTGCGAATCCTCGGACAGAATCGGACTATGCACCAACTCGGTCTGCGTAAATTCGGGATGCAGCACCCAGCTGACCGCCGCCACGTCCCAGATTTCCTTCGCCCAGCCGTAATGATTGTCCGAATAGGCGGCGAACAGCTCGCAGAGCGCGTCGCACAGCGCGTTTTTGCCGCCCAGGCACGCGTCCAGCTCCCATGTGCTGGCCGTCAGATGCGAGGCCACGCCCATGCAGGGCACCAGCACCAGCGGCACGCCGGAATCGAGGATGATCTGCGAGGCGGGAATGTCCTGCATCATGTTGAACTCGCGGGTGTGCGGCCAGGAGAACTCATGGCCCGCCAGCCACACCACGACGATCTTCTCGACCAGCTTCGGCTCCATGATGAGCGCCGAGGCCACGTCGGTGATGCAGCCGATGGCGGCGACATAGAGCGGATCGCCGTCCGGTCGCGCCATGGCGCGCGATACGAGATCGCGGGCGGCGGGGCTGTCTGCCGGCGTGTTTTTGTCGGTCAGATAGGTGCGCGAGCCTTTGAACACGAAATCCCGACTCGGCACGTTCACCGTGCCCAGCAGGCGCACGATTTCATCATAGCTCTTCTCCATGCCGTCCTCGGGGCCGCTCGAGCGGTTGTTGTGGAAGGGCGCGGCGTAGACCGCCTGCAAATTCACGCGCTCGGGCGAGAGCAGGCTGTAGCAGAGCGCGAACTGATCGTCCACCTCGTTATAGGTATCGGTATCCAGCACCATATCGACGCGGCCGGAACGGATCTCCAGCCGCTCCATGCGCGTTTTTTCGTCCATTTTGGGCCATTCCATGCGTTTATCCTCCCTTGATGATCCTCTTCTATAGAGTAGAGCCGTTACAGCTGCGCCATCAGGCCGTCCAGCTCGGCGGGCGTGAGATTGCGCCAGTGGCCGGGCTTGAGATGCCCCAGCTGGATGTTCATTACGCGCTCGCGGGTCAGGTGCGTCACGCGGTAGCCCAGCGCCTCGCACATCCGGCGAATCTGCCGGTTCAGTCCCTGCACGAGGATGATGCGGAAGCGCTGCTTATCCTCCTTAATAATGCGGCAGGGCAGCGTCACCGTGTCCAGGATCGGCACGCCCTCGGCCATCTGCCTGAGGAAATCGTCGGTGATAACCTTGTTGACCGTCACGACGTATTCCTTTTCATGGCCGCCGGCCGCGCGCAGTATGCGGTTGACGATCTCGCCGTCGTTGGTCATGAGCAGCAGCCCCTCGGAATCCTTGTCCAGCCGCCCGATGGGGAATATGCGCTCCGGATGGCCGACGTAATCGACCACGTTCATCGGCTCGCGCGGATCGGCGGTGCAGACGACGCCCGCCGGCTTGTTGAGCGCGATATACACCTTTTTCGTTTTGACGACGGCTTCGCGGCCGTCCACGCGCACCTTCATGCCCGGCAGCACCTTGTCGCCCAGCACGCCGGTTCTCCCGTCGATGGTCACCTTGCCCTCGCTGATCAGCCGGTCGGCCTCGCGGCGGGAGCAGAAGCCGCTCTCGGCAATCCATTTATTCAGGCGCACGCCCGCCTCGTTCTGCCTGTCAAACTGTTCATTCATTCAAAACAACACCTCGCAAAACAGAATAGCACATCCGGCGGCCGCTTGCGTTATCGCTTTATTAAATACGCTCGAGGTCAAATATGTGCTTCTCAAACGGCGCGAGATGAAGCATAACGCCCTCCTCCAGCGCGCCCGCCGCGAAATCGCCCAGCGCGTCGCCGGAGATCATGTCCCGAAGGCGCACGGACACGTCTGCGGGATACGCGCCCCTTTCAAGGCGCACGGTCACGGTCTTGCCCTCGTCCGCGAGATTGCCGACGAACATCGCCGCGTCGCCCTCATGCGTCCAGAAAAGACAGGCGGTCTTGCGGTCGTCAGCGGAAAGGGCGGTATGACGGCAGTCGCCATAGCGGAAAACGGGCGCGTTCAGGCGCAGCTTCAGCACGACGGAGACATAGGCCTCATGCCCCTCATAGGAGGTATAGAGCGCCATCATGCCGCCGCCCAACAGCGCCGCAAGCGTGAACAACACCTCGTAGCACGCGCCGCCGAACGCCTCGCGGTTGAACTGGCCGCCCACATAGCCCGACCATTCGGCGGAATCGTGCGAGTCGACCTGCTGCATGGTCACAACGCCCCTGGGCTGAATGGCGGCGTTTTCCGCGCACCAGAGCGCCGCGTCCGCCCACGACATGGTGTTTTCGCTGCCGTAGTTATGCACCATGGGCGCCATGCCGCGCGGGTCAACCACCCTGCACAGCGAGGGATATAGCCAGTGATAATCGTAATTGTAGCGGTATTCGTGGCCGTTACCCGCGCCCGGCGCGCGCGCCTCGGTATAGAAGAAAGCGTGGGGATGCTCCTTCAGCACGCGCGCGCGGATATTTTCCATCATGCGATAGCCCGCCAGCAGCATCTCGTAGGGCATACGGCCGGTGGTTTCGTCCCAGTTGGGGAAGAAGTTCCAGTCCTGCGCGTCCAGCCGGAAGCCGTCGGCGCGCCACTCGTCCAGATAGTAGATCATCGAATCGGCGATATAGCGCTGATAATTCGGATTGGACAGATCGAACGAGCGGGTGTAGGTCTTGGCGAAGGTTCCATGCTCCGTGCGGGCGAACCAGTCCGGATGCGCGTCCAAGAGCGGCGAGCGGATCGCGTTCAGGCGCGGATCGGTGAAATCGCGCGGGCCGTGGAACACCATGTCGAACACAACCTTCAGGCCGCATTCGTGCGCACGCTCGATCAGCCGCCGCAGCCCGTCCGCGTCGCGGTAGGTCGCAGGGACGTTCTGAAAGTCGACCACAGAATAGCTCGGCCACGGGAAGGCAGGCATGACCTCAATGGCGTTAAAGCCCATGTCCCGAATCTCTTCCATCTTATCGGCCAGTTCGTCAAACGTATTGATCAGCGTGCGGTTGCTCTTTTCGCCGACAAAAACCTCCAGCAGATTGATCGCCCGCAGCGCCTTTTCGTCGTTGTCCTTGTCCCAGTGCGCCGTCTTGAAGCTCTCGGCCACCTGCCGGACGGCCGCATCGCGCGCACAGTCGTCCAGCAGAAACACAAACCGGCCGATCGTCTCCTCATCGCCCCGCCGCATCATGCGGGGACAGGTGATCCTGCTCACGCGCGTCAATCGGCCGCGGCGATACAATCCGTCGGTCGCGCAGGCGAAGAAATCGCTCAGAAACCACGTCGCCTGCACGGCGCGCCGTTCCGCGTCATAGCAGCCCATCACGCCCGAGCTGTTGTAGGGCGCGGCGCTGGTGGCGACGTGCGCTATGATGTTGTCGCTCTGCCAGCGGTCGAGCCGGCGGTGCAGATCGATCGGCTCGTCGACGCAGGGCATCGTGCCCGGGCCGAACAGCTCCATGCGCGGATAGTCCTTCTCCTCAGCGCCCTCGACCGTCCATTCAAGGAAGCGCAGGCGCTGCGGCTCCTTGCCGTCATAGCGCAATACGGCGGTCATCTCCAGCAGCGAGCCGTTCGGCGCGAAGATGTACTCCAGCTCGAAGCCCTCGCCCAGCGCCGCGCGGGCGGTCAGGCGCTCCGCTTCCGACTGAATATCCAGCAGCTCGGCGCTATCGCCCGCGCGCTCGGTCAGGCACAGATCGAACATCTGCTGCTGCGTGTTGCGCGGCGAAACGCCGTTTTTGATCGCGACAAGGCGCGTCTTGAGGTTCTGACCGCCGCGGCTCAGGCTGAGCGCGCCGTCCCCATCAAAGGCGATCGTCCAGGATGCGCAGGAATAGGTCGCCATGGCAAAAATCCTCCCGTTATCAAACGCAGAGCGTGAATTTTTAAGGCAATAACCCGTTTTTTACTTCTTCACCCGCCGCCCGGATTCCTGCCAAAACGAAAAGCGGAGCGGGAGTTTTTCTCCCGCCCCTGTGAAAGGCTTCTATTATTCGCCCAGAACCAGCTTTTCGCACTCGACGGCGAAAGCGCGCGCCGCGGCCAGATCCTCTTCCGTGGGATGCTTGCCGCCGGCCAGGAAGCCGCCCTTGCCGTTGCAGACGAAGGTCTTGGGCAGCACCTCCACGCCATGCTCCTTCAGCGCGGCGGCCATCTGCTGGATGGCAGCGTCGCTCTTCTTGGGGTTGCAGCAGAACAGGGCGGCGTGCGCCACGCGGCTCTTGTTCAGCGAGCTGATGAAGGACAGTGTGACCTTGTCGGCCTTGGTGCCCTCGCAGCCCAGGAACATCAGCGCGATGTTCTCCGGCATATAGGCGGGCAGCAGCGGCTCCTTGACGACCTTCATCTCACGGGCGATGGCTTCGGCCACCATTTCGGCGGAGCCTTTGGGGCTGACATAATGGACGCGACCTTTGATTTTCATGGGGTAATGCCTTCTTTCGTCTTAATGATCGGTACTCTCATCGTATCATAAAATTGTTGAGTTTCAAGCATAACGCGGTGAAGTTTATCACATTGTTGCATAATCGTCACATTTCCCCTCAAGAGCAGCGCCTGCGGATTGTAAAGAGCGTTCCGCCCGTGCGCTACGCCTCCTCCTTCGGCTTCAGAAGCGGCGCGAGAACGCCGTTCCAGGCCGCGGCCAGCCCCGCCGCGCCGGTGGACAGCGCCAGCCCGATCCAAAATGTCTTGCCCGGATTGCCCTCAAAGAAATTCACGCCCGTCAGATGCGCCAGAAGATACGCGCCCGCCGTCTCCAGGAACGTCTTGATCACCCGAAACAACACATCCTTCACCCGTTCGCTCATGCGCGATCGCCTCCTTATGTCCCATAGCTATGCGCGCCGGCGTCCCCGGCATGACAAAAGGCGATTGACAGACCGGCGGGCCGGTTGCTATAATGAGGTGAGAAAAGGCAGAGGGAGGCGTTGATCCATGATCGTTTTGCCCGTCACCATGCACGAATGGCTCTATCCGGACAGACTGCCCGAAAACGCTTTGCAATCCGTGCGGCTGAAAACCGCGCAAGGCGGCAGCTGCGGCTTTCAGCTGCGTCTGAGCGCGCTGCCCAGGGGAACGCTGCGCGTCTGCTTCACGGCGGCCGCGCCGATGACCGCGGAAATCTTTCAGGAGCTGCCGGTGCGCGTCCAGCAGAACACCGGCGTTCACGGCTTCACGACCGACTGGGACACCGCGAAGGACTACGCCACGCGGCCGGCCCCGTTTTCGGTCTACGACGCGCTGCTGCCGCTGAGCGACGAGGGCGTTTCGGTAGACGGCGACGCGGCGCTCTATATCGCCCTGCGCGCGGAGACGGCCATGGAGCCGGGAACCTATGCGGCGCGCCTGACGCTGACACTGGGCGATGAGGAAACGGAGGTTCCGTTCACCGTCGAGGTCGCGCCCGCCGCGCTGCCCGCCGAGAGCCTGTCCATAACCAACTGGTTCAGCCTGAAGAACATGGCCGACGCGCACGGCGTAAAGGCGTGGAGCGAGGTGCACTGGCGCATGATCGAGCGCTATGGCCGCATGATGCGCCGTATGCACCAGAACGTTTTCTGGCTGACCGCCGACACGGTGATCGCGACGCGCGGCGCGGACGGCGGCTATGAATTCGATTTTTCCCGCCGCGAACGGCTCATACGGCTCTATCTGGCCATGGGCTTTGAGACGATCGAGGGCGCGCCGCTCTATCACCGCACGAGCTGGGACAGCTGCGAATTCCTCATCACCGCGCCGGAGGGCGACGTACCGGCGCTCAGTCCCGAGGGCTATGATTACGCCGTCGCCTATCTGCGCGCGTGGAACGCGTTCCTGCGCAAAAACGGTTGGTACGAGCGCGCGATTCAGCACGTCGGCGACGAGCCGCACGAACGCTGCGGCAATGAATACCGCATCCTTTCCGGAATCGTCCGCAAAATGCTGCCGGGCATGAAGCTGATCGACGCGATTGAAACGCACGAGCTGCGCGGCGCGGTGGACATCTGGGTGCCGAAAAACGACTATTACGCGACGCATCAGGCCGAAATGGAGACGCTGCGCCGGCAGGGCGACGACATCTGGTATTACACCTGCTGCATCCCCGGCGGACATTATTGCAACCGGCTGCTCGATTTCCCGCTGCTGAGGACGCGTATGCTCTTCTGGGGCAATTATCGCTACGGCCTGACCGGCTATCTGCACTGGGGACTGAATCACTGGCGCGGCGATCCGTTTACGGACACCTGCCCTGCGAACGGCCCCGTAAATTTCCTGCCCGCGGGCGATACGAACATCGTCTATCCGATGGGCGAGCGCGTGCTGTCCTCCATGCGCGCGGAGGTTTCCCGCTGCGGCGCGGAGGATTACGAGCTGCTGCGCGCGCTGGCCGAAAGGAACAGGCCCGCCGCGGACGCGATCTGCCGCGCGGTGTTCCGCGCCTTCGACGACTGCGACAACGCGCCCGAGGCCTTCGAGGACGCGCACAGCCGCCTGCTCGACGCGCTCGCTCAATGAGCATAAAAAACCGGCTCCGCGTTTCATACGGGAGCCGGTTTCTTTTTGTATTCAGGCTGAGACGATCAGACGAGCGCTTCGGACTCGTTCTCGACCAGCGGCGCATCCTCGACGGAGCGGATGGCCCAGCGGGCCACGACCATCTGGAACTTCTGCGCGCCGACATAGAGCGTGATGGTGTCGTCCTTGATGGACGCGATGGTGCCGTAGATGCCGCCGATGGTGCAGATGCGGTCGCCGGGCTTGAGCGCGGCCAGCATATCCTTGACGGCCTTGTCCTTCTTGCGCTGCGGACGGATCAGCAGGAAATAGAAGACCGCAATCATGGCCACCATCATGACGATGGTCGGGATCATGTCGGTCCAGGACGCAGTCGGGGTGGCGGTCGTTCCGCCGGCGGTCGTAGCCGCATCGAGCAGGCTGTAAATCATGTGTCATTCTCCTCCACTAATATGCTTGTATTATTATACCCCAGATGAGCCGCTTCCGCAATCGGTTCTTTTCAGAGCGGCATGACTTTTGTGTAAATTTTGTTGTTCACCAGTTGCCGCGCACATGGTGCTTGTAGAATTCCTCGACGAAATCGCCGTAGCAGTCCTGCTCGATGGCGGCGCGCACCTCCTCCATCAGATGGAGCAGGAAGCGCAGATTGTGCCAGCTGATCAGGCGCAGCGCGAGGATCTCGTCGGCCTTGAACAGATGCCGGATGTAAGCGCGGGAGAAGTTTTTGCAGGCGTAGCAGTCGCAGCCCTCCTCGATCGGGCCGAAATCGTGCGCGTACTGCGCGTTCTTGATCACCAGTCGGCCATGGCGGGTGAAGGCGGTGCCGTTGCGCGCCACGCGCGTGGCCAGCACGCAGTCGAACATATCCACGCCGCGCAGCACGCCCTCGATCAGGCAGTCCGGGCTGCCCACGCCCATCAGATAGCGCGGCTTGTTCTGCGGCATGACCGGATTGATCGCCTCGAGCAGCTCGTACATGATCTCCTTCGGCTCGCCGACGGACAGACCGCCGATGCCGAAGCCCGGCAGGTCGAGCTTGGCCATCTCTTTGGCGCACTCGACGCGCAGATCCTTATAGAACGCGCCCTGCACGATGCCGAACAGTGCCTGATCGCCGCGCGTTTTGGCGGCCATGCAGCGGTTGAGCCAGCGCAGCGTGCGGTACATCGCGCCCTTGGCCCGATCGTAATCGCACGGCCAGGGCGAGCACTCGTCGAACTGCATCATGATGTCCGAGCCGAGCTTCTCCTGAACGCCGATGGACACCTCGGGCGAGAAGAAATGCCGGCTGCCATCCAGATGAGACTGGAACTCCACGCCGTTCTCATTGAGCTTGCGCAGCTCGGCCAGCGAGAACACCTGGAAGCCGCCGCTGTCGGTCAGTATCGGGCGATCCCAGTTCATAAAGCGGTGCAGCCCGCCCGCCTCGGCCACCAGATCCTCGCCGGGGCGCAGATGCAGATGATAGGTGTTGGAGAGGATAATCTGCGCGCCGATCTGCTTTAATTCGTCGGGCGACATGGTCTTGACCGTGGCCTGCGTGCCCACCGGCATGAAGATGGGCGTTTCAATCACGCCGTGGGGCGTGTACAGCCGCCCGCGCCGCGCGCCGGTCTGGGCGCAGACGTGCAGCAGCTCGAACTCAAAGGGCTTTGACAATCTCATCACTCCTGATATCATTGGCGGGCAAACCCGCATACAGACTCTATTGATTATAGCATGATTCCCGCGCATTGCAAGCCGCGCTGCGTTATTTTCCCGAGGACGACCCGGCGCAAAAAATAATTTCCAATTTTTTATAATCCCCTTCAACGCGGCTCGGCGCGCGCGCGTCTAATAGGGTGCTTAAGCAAAATGTTGTACAACGAATGCAGGTGATTGTGTGACGGACGTCGATTACATGGCCCGCGTCCAGGCCATGGAGCGCAAGCTCTACCGCGTGGCGCACGCGCTGCTCTGGAACGACGCAGACTGTGCGGACGCCATTCAGGAGGCCGTCGTCAAGGGCTGGCTCAAGCGGGAATCGCTGCGCAACCCCGAGTGGCTCGAGACATGGCTCACGCGCATACTGATCAACGAATGTCATAACATCCAGCGCAAGAGCCGCATAAAGCTCTTGCCGCTGGACGAGCAGATCGGTCTGACCGACTCGAGCGACTTTGTGGAGGACGTTCAGCTGCGCGACGCGCTGCGCCGCCTGCCGGAGAAATACCGGCTGGTGCTGATACTGCACCACCTCGAGGGCTTTTCGCTCGACGAGATGTCCGATATGCTGGACGTTCCCGTGACGAGACTCAAATCAAGGCTGCATCAGGCCCGCAGCCGGCTGCGCGTTCAGCTCACGACAGGAGATGATGCCCATGAAAACGCCTGACCTCGATAAAGCGTTCCCCAAAACGCCTTCATACGTCCACCGCTGCGTGCTGGCCGCCTTCGAGGAGGGCGAACGCCGCGCCGATCAGAAAAGGCGCCGCCTGACCGCGCTCTGCTGCGCCGCCGCCATGCTGCTTGTGTTTATTGCGGGCGGATTCGCCGTCGGCAGAAAGCTGCTTTCCTCGCCGGACGGCCTCCTGCCGCCGCTCTCCGCCGCCTCGAGCGCGCCGACCTCAACGCCCTCGGTCACGCTCGATCCCGCCCTGAGCGACATGACGTGGTATGATCCGAACGCGGCCTATACTGTGTCCGCTGCGCGGCTGTATGTGGACGGCCTGGACGACTGCTTCGGCCAGACCGACAGCGTCGCCAACCCCGATCTGGGCGCGCTCATTCAGAGCACGCTGACCGCCCAGACCGAGCTGACCGCCTACATGAGCGAGAGCTTCGTCCCGCCGCTGCTGCTTGAAATCGACTATACCGAGAAGGACGGCGGCACGGAAACCGGCACGGTCTACGCGCGGCTGAACCTGAACAACGGGCTTAACCTGTTCTATGCAGACGGCCATATCTGGGCGCTCGAAAACGGCTGCGACGAGCTGCTGTGCGCCATGAACGTCGATACCGACGCGCTCAGGGAGGCGCAGGCGCGCGTTCAGGCGGCCGGCTCCACATCTGTCCCCATCGTAACGCCTGTTCCCACCGCAACGTCGGCGCTGCCCACCGCCGCGCCCAGCCCCACAGTCACGCCCGAGCCCATCGCCGCACCCGACGACTCGGAGACGGCCGCTGAAGCGCTGCCGGAGGGCGCGCCCTTCGCGCCGGACGACATTCACGATCTCATCGAGGCGCAGCTCTACATCGGCTCTTACGTCTATTTTGCCACCGACGAAACGAACGCGCTCCGCGAGATGGAAAAGCTGCTCTCCGGCGCAGAGGCCATCAAGGGCGGCGCGGCCTGCCCCTACGGCCCGCGGCTCTACCTCACGCGCGCCGACGGCGTGACCGGCTATATCGAGCCGGCCTACGACAGCTGCGGCAACTTCCGTTCGGGCGATACCGATTACGTCTACAACGCCGACGGCGGCTATGCGCTCTGGGACGTCATGGGCATCATCCCCGACGAGGTGCTCGAGCTGATGCTGAACGTCGGCAGCGATGCGATCTTCGTCGTGCCCGGCTCTTCCTATTATCATGTCAGCACGGGCTGCGACGCGCTCAACTACGAGATGAACGCCTACGCCATGCTCAGCGGCTCTGATACCGGCGAGCACGTCGACGGCTCGATCATCCGCCCGATGTCGCAGGCAAACGGCCTGACCCCGTGCGCCAGCTGCGCGCAGCCCGTCTACGCCACCGAGAGCGGCCTGTTCTATCATGCCGACCCCGAATGCAGCGGCATGACCGGCGCGCGGGAGTATACGCTCTCCTCGGCGCAGGCAGCCGACAAATCGCCCTGCCCCATCTGCCTGAACGGCGACGCGGACATCCTCAGCGCGCGCGCGCTGGTGCTCCTCGTGCCCGCAAAGCTGGGCGGCGGAGAGAGCTATCACGGCAACGCCGCATGCCCGTATTTCCTGATGGAAAAGGCCGCCGCCCCACATGAAGACGACGGCATGCCGTTCAGCCTGAGCGACTGGTGCGTTTCCGAAGCGGACGCGGAGAAGATGGGCGCAGTCCCCTGCGAATACTGCACGAAGGCGAGCGTTTTTGCCACGCCGAACGGCCAGTGGTATCACACCGATCCCGTGTGCAGCGGCATGATGAACGCCAGCGCCTACACCGTCATGCAGGCCGAGAGCGAGGGCAAAACCGCCTGCCCCGTCTGCTGCGATACGAAGAGCAGTTCCTATCAGAACAAAAGCCAGGGCAAAACCGTCGTCCCGACGCCCACGCCCGTGCCGGAAAACGGCGCGTCCGCCGGCGTGGAGATCAGCAGCGGCGTGGAGATCAACGGCGGCGCCGCGGTCAACTGACGGCGCAAAAACGCCGTTTGGGGCGTTCATCCGAAATATAATGTAAAATTCACATTGAAACCGGTTCGGAATCGAGGTTTGAGCGAAAATATAATTTGACAAAACGGCGAAAACAATCTATAATACCAGAGTTGACGTAGAGGTGAGTGTTTTGCAGATTGATGTTTCGCGTGCGCTCAAGGATCCCGGTCAGTCGTATCCGTTTGAGGCGACCGCCGAGATTGAGCCGATGACCGTGCTGGAGGATCCGGTGCGCTTCACCGCCGTTCGGCTGAATGGCCAGATGGTGGGCGCGGGCGAAGCGGTGCGCGTGTACGCCGCCGTCGAGGCGGATGTGGAGTCGCGCTGCGCCCTGTGCCTTGAGCCGGTGACAAAGCATCTCAAGGCGGACATCGACGCGCTCTTCGCGCGGGAGCCTGATCCGGAGGATCCCGATCAGTATCCGCTGGACGGATACAGGATCGACGTGACCGATCTGGCGCGCGAGGCGCTGCTGCTGGAGCTGCCGTTGCGGCTCGTGTGCAGCGAAAACTGCAAGGGCATCTGTCCGTCATGCGGAGTCAATCGCAATATAGCACCCTGTACATGCCAGGAGGGCGGCGAACGCCAGAATCCCTTTTCGGCATTGAGTGAATTGCTGACAGAGGACGAGGAGGTGTAACCATGGCCGTACCGAAGGGAAAAACTTCTAAAGCGCGCAGAGATTCCCGCCGCGCTATGAACTGGAAACTGTCTCTGCCGGGTATCGTGAAGTGCCCGCGTTGCCAGAAAATGAAGCTGGCCCACCGCGTGTGCAAGCATTGCGGATACTATGATGGCCAGCAGGTGGTTAAGGTGGAAGCCGAAACCAAGTAATGCTGCATAGCCTGCAAGGGCGCGTCCGGCCGCTGTTCGGACGCGCCCTTTTCGTTTGTCCGTGAATAGCGCCCCGCGGCGCGCATATAATCTGTATTCATCTCCCCCGGCGCGTTTCGAAAGAGAGGAGCCGCACGGCCCGCAGGGCGTTTTGCCGGCTCTTGAAATTTTGAGGCGCGCGCTGAATCGGAACCGGCGGCGGGCGCTCTGCGCAAAAGGCCGCCAGAATCACTTCAGACACTGCGGCCAGAAAGGCGGTCATCGACGTGGCGGAACCCATACTCGAGCTTCGGCAAATCAAAAAATCCTTCGACGATACCCCCGTGCTGAACGGCGTTTCCCTTAGCGTCGAACGCGGCGAATTCCTGACTATACTCGGCCCCTCGGGCTGCGGCAAAACCACGACGCTGCGCGTTATCGCGGGGCTGACTCAGCCCGACGAGGGCGCGGTGCTGCTCGCCGGGCGCGACGTGACCGCCCTGCCACCCGAAAAGCGCAGCGTAAACACCGTGTTCCAGAATTACGCGCTCTTTCCGCACATGACCGTCGAAAAAAACATCGCTTACGGGCTGAATCTGCGCAAGATCCCCCGCGCGGAGCAGAAGGAGATCGTCAAACGGATGCTCTCTCTGGTCGCGCTCGAGGGCTACGAAAGGCGTATGCCCTCGCAGCTCTCCGGCGGCCAGCGCCAGCGCGTCGCCATCGCCCGCGCCGTGGCGCTGAAGCCCGATATACTGCTCCTGGACGAGCCGCTGGGCGCGCTCGATCTCAAGCTGCGCCGCACGATGCAGTCCGAGCTGAAGCGCATCCAGTCCGAGGTGGGCATCAGCTTCGTCTATATCACGCACGATCAGGAAGAGGCGCTCAATATGTCCGATCGCATCGCCCTGATGAACGGCGGCCGCTTTGAACAGATCGGCGCGCCCGAGGAGGTCTACGAGCGCCCAGGGACGCGCTTTGCCGCCCTCTTCATGGGCGAAAGCGCGCTTTTCGAGGGCACGGTGCTCGAGGCCTCGAGCGGACTGTGCCGCGTCGAAACGCCCGAGGGCGAGGTGCTCGCCGCGCTGATGCCGGGCGTGGAGCCGGGCTTCCCCGCCGCCGTCAGCGTCCATTCGGAGCGCATAACGCTCTCGACCGTGCCGCGCCCCGGCTACACGCTGCGCGGCCGCGTCACCGAGCGGCGCTACACCGGCTCGACCGTGCGCGCCGAGGTAACGCTCAGCCGCGGCATGACCATGACCGTGCAGGCCATGGGCGCGCTCTCCGCGCTGCCGGAGCCGGGCACAACCGTCTATCCCTGGTGGCTGCCCGAAAGCGCCACGTCCATTCCGGGGAGGGCTGAAAAATAATGCGCGGGAAAAGAGGACTTTCGGCGCTGCCGCTGTGTCTGTGGACATGCGCCTTTGTATTTCTGCCGCTTCTGTATGTGCTCTTCATCAGCTTTCTGGAAAAGGGCGAGTATTTCGGCGTGAGCCGTGTGTTCACGCTGGACAACTACGCGCGCCTGTTTTCGCCGCTGTATGCGGGCATTCTCTTAAATTCGCTCAAAATCGCGCTCGAATCGACGCTTCTGTCGCTGCTCATCGGCTATCCCTTCGCCTGGTTCATGGCCAACAAGCCGCCTAAAACGCGCTCGCTCATCATGGTGCTGATCGTCATCCCCTTCTGGACAAGCGCGCTCATGCGCACCTACGGCTGGATGATCCTTCTGCGCAACAGAGGGCTGATCAACGCGGCGCTCATGGCGCTGGGCGTCATCGAAAAGCCCATTCGGATGCTCAATACGTCCGGCGCGGTGCTGCTGGGCACGGCCTATTCCATGCTGCCGTTCATGATCCTGCCCATCTATTCCTCGATGGAGAAGCTCGACCCCGCCCTGCGCGAGGCCGCGCGCGATCTGGGCGCGGGGCCGCTGCGCTCGTTTCTGTCGGTCGTGCTGCCCGAGACGCTGCCGGGGGTCATGTCCGGCCTGGCGATGACCTTCGTGCCCTCGACGGGAATGTTCTTCATATCCGATCTGCTGGGCGGCGGCACGAATATGCTGCTGGGCAATCTCATCAACAATCAGCTGACCGTCTCGCGGGACTGGCCCTTCGGCGCGGCGCTGTCCATCCTCATGGTGGGCATGACGTTCTGCGTGATGAGTCTGTGCCGCCGCGTGGGCGGCACGGACGGCACGGAGGTGTTTTGAGGCGATGCGCGCAAACAATCGCGGGGGACGCGCCGGACGGGCCGTCTCCGATCTGTGGCTGATCCTCGTGCTGGCCTTCCTCTATTTGCCCATCGTAATGGTGGTGGCGTTTTCGTTCAATCAATCGAAAAACGGCGTCTTGTGGACGGGCTTTACGACCGAATGGTATCGCGCGCTGTTTGAAAACCGCGCCATCGCCGAGGCGCTGGTCAGCAGCCTGACGGTGGCGCTGGTCAGCTGCGCGCTCTCCGCCGTGCTGGGCACGCTGGGGGCGGTCGGACTGGCAAGGGCGCGCTTTAAGGGAAAGGGCGCGCTTCAAAACGTCGCCGTGCTGCCCATCATGCTGCCCGAGGTGGCGGTCGGGCTGGCGTTCATGACGTTTTTCTCGCTGCTGGGCGTTCCCTTCGGCCGGCTGACGCTGATCCTCGCGCACACGACGTTCTGCATCCCCTATGTGCTTTTGAACGTGCAGGCGCGGCTCCAGGGGCTGGATCCGGCGCTGGAGGAGGCCGCGCGCGATCTGGGCGCGTCGCCGCAAAGGGCGTTCTTCACGGTCACGCTGCCGCTGATCCTGCCCGCGGTGCTCTCGGGCGTGCTGCTGGCCTTCGCCATGTCGCTGGACGACATGGTGATCAGCTTTTTTGTCACCGGCCCGGAAACCACGACGCTGCCGGTATACATCTTCGGCAAGCTCAAGACCAACGTGCCGCCCTCGATCAACGCGCTGTGCAGCCTGATGCTGGGCGCGACGCTGGCCGTCGTCGCGCTGTCCCGGCTCGTGCGCCGCGGCGCGGAGAAAGGCCGTTGACGGCGGGAGCGCGTTATGCTATACTAAGGATATTCCATACTGCCTTGGGAGGTTTTTCTCATGAAAAGGATTTTGGCCCTCATGCTGGCGCTTCTGCTGCTCATGGGCGGCGGCGCGCTGGCCGATATGCAGTCCGCGGGCGAGGAGGCGCGCGCTCAGGCCGACAAGCTGGACGAAAAGGAGCGCGTCGTAAACGTATTCACCTGGACATACTATATTCCCGACGAGGTTGTCGCCGCGTTTGAGGACGCGTCCGGCATCCGCGTCAACTACACGCCCTTCTCCGACAACGAGAGTATGCTCTCCCGCGTACAGTCCACGCCCGGCCAGTTCGATCTGATCGCGTGCAGCGACTACATCATCGACATCATGCGCGGGAGCGATCTGCTCGCCCCGCTCGACAGAGACGCGCTCACCAACTGGGGCAACATCGATCCCGGCTGCCAGAGCCAGTATTACGATCCCGACAACGAGTATACCGTGCCCTACACCGTCACCGTGCCGCTGATCGTCTACGATACGGCCGCGGTCAGCGAGCCGATCACCGGCTACGCTGATCTGTGGCGCGACGAATTCAAGGGCAATCTGGTGCTGATCGACGATATGCGCAACGTGATCGGCATGGCCGAAAAGAAGCTCGGCCTGAGTCTCAACGAAACCGATCCCAGCAAGCTCGATCAGGTGCGCGCCGAGCTGAACGCACTCAAGGACAACGTCGTCGTGTTCAACGCCGACACGCCGCACAACGCGCTCATCGGCGGCGACGCGGTCGCGGGATTGATGTTCGGCTCGCAGATCGTGGCCGCGCAGGAGGAAATCTCCACGCTGGAGGTCGTCTATCCCAAGGAGGGGCTGGCATTCGGCATCGACTGCCTGGTCGTGCCCAAGGACGCGCCTCACATGGACGCGGCGCAGATCCTCATCAACTATCTGCTGGACGGCGAGGTGAGCGCCTGGGCGTCCGCTCTGATCAACTACGGCAGCTGCAACACCGCCGCCGCCGCGTACATGAGCGAGGAATTCAAGGCCGACAAGTCGGTCAACGTGCCCTCCGAGCTGCTCGCTTCGGCCGAGATGATCCGCCCCCTGGACGGCGACGCGGAGCGGCTCTACGACGAAATCTGGACGGAATTCAAGAACTGAGGAGGAGCATCCCCATGGAAATGAAAGGATATGACCGCGCCGAGGCCGTCGCCTTCATGCTGGGCAGGCTCAATACCGCCGAGTTCAAGCCGCTCGCCGCGCAGGCCGAGACGCTGATCAATCAGGCGATCGACGCAGACCTTGCGTATATGCTCTCCGCCGGCGTGCTGGAAAAGGACGGCACGATGGGAGGCGCCTACTATGACGACGACGACGCGTTCGAATTCATGCTGGACGAAATCGGCAAAAAGCGCCGGTCGAACGACCGTGAGCTGGACATGATCGCCTCGTTCATCGATCAGTACATGGATCTCCAGCAGGCCTATCTCGAAGACAAGGGACTTATGAGCTGGGATTAACGGCGTATTTTTGAGCTAAACAACGGATTTTAGTCAAACAATCTGTCATGTTTTTTAAGAAAATGTGATCAGGCTCTTGACTAAAGTCCGTTCTTTGTTTATAATTTGAAAAGTACGGTTTATTATCCGTAAATATATCAAAAAGGAGCGGCTGGAAATGATATTGCCCGGAAAGCTGACTATTGGCTTTCTCCAGGAAGATAATCCACAAAAATTCTTTTTTCGCGTCAGTCCGCTGATCATCAAGGAAGAAAACGGTTATCAGGTCGTGGAGGACGCCCGCCAGGAATTTCTTGAGGATGGATTCATCCGGATTGTGCCCGACAAAAACGAAATGTCTCACTTCAAAACGCGCATGAGGAGCCTCGGACGCTACTGTCTGCTCGATCTGCGCCGCCACACCGGCGAAAACGACAAGATCCGCCCCAACAAGAACCACGCCGGGGAAACCGGCGACCGCAACGCCTTCATCGTCTATTCCGACGTGGTGGCGCGCATCAACCCCCGCTTCATGGCCGAGGCCGTCGCGCCCGATCAGGACGGGCTGTTCCCCGCGCCCGGCACGCCGCTGGTCGCCGTCATGCAGGACGGCCAGGTGCGCGGCATTTACGCCTGGGCCAACCGCAGCGACGCGGCCTGCATCATCGGCGATTCGCTGACGGATCAGGATCTGAGCGACGCGGCGGCGCAGCTGATAGACGTCACCGTAAACAACGCGCCGGTTCAGCTGCTGCTGAATCTGGGCGCATGGGGCGTGGCCCCCGCCGAGGGCGAGGAGCGCATCGAGGAATGTGCCGTTCCCGACAAGCCCGCCGAGACGCCCCGCGCCGAAGCGCCGGAAGCCCCCGCGCCCCGCGCCGCCGCCCCCGAGCCCGAAAGAAGCGCCGAAAAGCCGGCCGAAAGGATCATTGAAAGAGAAAAGAGCGCCGACAGGCCCGTCGAGCGGATCGCCCCCCGCGCCACCGAGAGCGAAAAGGCGCCCGAAAGCGCGCCCAAGCCCTGGCTCCAGCATACGACGTATGTCTTCCCGCGCGTGGTGGCCTCCTCCCGCCTGTCGCCGCGCGCGCAGTCGCTCCAGCAGCAGAGCGGCTTTAATCCGCACCGCAGCGCCAGCATTAAGGACGTCATCGACGATATGTGGCGGCAGTCGCGGCTCGATCAGCTGGGTCATCCCGTGCCGAGCACCGCGTCCGCCGATCCGGTCGTCAGCCCGATTGACAAGGCCATGCAGGCCGTCAGGGAGGCCTGGGCGCTGCCCGAGGCGCGCGCCAGTCTGATCTCGTCGCTGCTCAAGCTGGACGATCTGGACAACGCGCTGGGCGTCGGCCCCGCGGCGCGTCAGGCGCGCGACGACCGCGAGCGCGAGCAGGCGCTCAACCGCCTGGAGGCCGACCGCCTGAAGGTACTCTGCGAAATCGACGAGCTGAAAAAAATGCGCGCCGACAAGCGCGCCGAGCTGGTCAATGAGCTCAAGCGCAGCCACGCCGCCGAAATGGCGCAGCTGGACAGGAAAAACGCCGCCCTGCGCGAGGCCGGTCAGCGCTATGCCGCCGAGGCCGCCAGCGCGCAGAAGGCCGCCGAGACGGCCGAGAAGGCATTCAAGGACGTGCTCAGCGGTGATCTCAACGATCAGCTGGCGCGGCTGCTGGCCGAGGGACGCGCGCGCGATCTGATGGTCGCCCTCGCCCACGCCGCCGACGCGCCCGCCGCGCTGCCCGAAACCGAAAATCCCTCTGCGGGAGAGCTGATAAGCGATATTCGCGTCCGCTTCGACGAGGCGGGCTATCCGCTGACCAACGACGAGGCCGTCAATCTGCTGGCCTGCCTGACGCTGGGGCGCATTGTGATCTTCTCCGGCGCAAACGGCAGCGGCAAGAGCGAACGCGCCCGCACGCTGGCCGCCGCGCTGGGCGTGGCCGCGCCCGAATACGGCCGCTTTGTGGAAATGCAGCCCGATGAGGACGCGCGTCCCCTCGGCAGCCTGATCGGCGAAATCGCCCCCAGCGGCGTGCCGGTCGTGCGCCGTCCCGAGCTGAAGCGCGTGCTGGAGGCCGGCTGCGACACCGTGCCCGCACTGCTGATGATCGACGACGCGAACCGCGCGCCGGTCGAGCGCACGCTGGGCGCGCTGCTCTCTCAGCTCGACGAGAACGCCCCCGGACGGCTCCAGACCGGCCTGGGCGCGATCACGATCAATCCGGCGCTGAGGCTGCTTCTCACGCTCCAGGACGCCTCCGAGGGCGTGTGCGTGGACGCGCGTCTGCTTGACCGCGCCTTCATGATCCGCCTTGCGCCCGAGCGCGCCGACACGCCCTGGCAGCCGCGCCGCCGCGTGCAGCCGCAGCCCGAAAAGGCCGTCTCGATGGCCACGCTGAAGGCGATCTTCAAAACCGACGGCGACGTGCCCGGCGAAATCGTCGAGCGCATGAAGACGCTGCGCGAGAAGCTGGCGGGCGTAGGCGTGTATCTCTCCCGCCGCGCGCTGGACGATATGTACGCCTACTGCGCCGCCGTCTCGCCGCTGATGACCGCTTCTCCGCTCGAGGTGCTCGATTACGCCTTTGCCCAGCGCGCCATGCCGGCCATACTGGCCAGCGCCAATCTGGACGCGCTGCACGCCCTGCCCTCGATCCTGCCCGATATGCCGCGCTCGCTGAGCCTGCTGCTCGCGCCGCTGCCCCTGCCGGCCATCTGATTTGCATAAGTCAAGCCCAGCCGTCCATGCTGTTCGACGGCTGGGCTTTTGCGCGCGCAAGGAAACGCGGGCGGCTGCTCAGACGATCTGCGCCGCAAAGCGAGACACGCAGGCCCGAGAAAATTTTTCAAAAGGCGCGGCGTTCAAGGCTCTCAAATATAGCTGAAAGCGGCTTTCCGCGGAAATTGGAATCCCGCAGAGCTTCGGGATGATGCGGCTTTATAAATTTCCGAGCTACGCCGCCGATAAGACTTTTGCCGCAAGGCCGCCGATCGGGCGTATACTTTTCCGCAAATCCATGCTATAATGGGCGCGAAAACGCTCCGACAGGAGGATGCTTATGAAAAAACCGGATATTCTGACAAACGGACAGACGCTTTCCCGTCCGGCCCTGGAATGGACGGACGGCCATATTCTGGGCAACGGCGATCTGGGCGTCGTGGTCTGGGGCGCGGCCGGCCGGCTGTTCTTCGGCCTTTCCAAGCACAATGTGTATAATCTCGAATCGCCCTACGCGCACGGCCCCCGCCCCGAGGAGACCTATATGCAGCGGCTGGAGCGCTTCAAGCGCGGCGATGTGGACGCGTTCACGCCCAATCCCGATCACCCCGACCAGCCCTGCGACAAGCCGTTTTTCGACCATCAGACCCCGCTGACCATGGGCACGCTCTCGCTCGAGCTGCTGCCGGGCGTGAATCTCGTGGCGCACACGCAGACGCTCTATCCCGCCGAGGGCCGGGTGCGCGTCGTCGTGGAGCCGGTCGATCGCCGCAGGGGCTACGGTCAGCTCTATCCGACGCTCACCGTCGAGGCCTATGTGGACAGCGAAACCAACGCGTTGAACATCCGCGTGTCCTCCGGCGGCGGCGAAACCGTGCGCGCGCAGTGGCGCTATGACTGGCCGCAGCACATGGCGACCTACTACAAAACCGATTTCACCGCGCAGAACGCCGAAAACGGCGCGTTCCATGCCATCATCGGCGAGGGCAACGAGTTCACCGTCGCCCTGTCGCAGCGCGGCGTAAGGCCCGATCTGGACGCAAGCCGCTTCAATCTCGCGGGGATCGTCTCCATTTCGGACGACACGCCCGCCGAGTTCAGCCTGCGCGCCGCCGCCTGCGGGGAAGCCGTGCCCGAAAGCGCCGATTACGACGCGGCCAGAGCGCGCACGGCCGAGTGGTGGCATGATTTCTGGAGCAAGTCCATGCTCTGGTACAGCGAGCCGAGCCTCAACGATCTCTGGGCGATGGGCCTTTACGCGCTGGGCGCGTCCACACGCCCCGACAAGAGCGCGCCGAATCTGCAGGGCATATGGAACCTGAGCGAGCGCGCCATATGGCACGGCGATTTCCACTTCAACACCAATATGCAGGAGTGCCACTGGGTGTGCGGCGCGGCCAATCATCCCGAGCTGGCCAAAGCGATGATGCGGATGCTCATCCACGACTGGCGCGACGAGCTGCGGCTCAGCGCCAAAGAAGCCTACGGCGTGGACAACGACGCGCTGGCGATGGGCGTGGGCATGGACTGGCTGGGCCGCGATCTGGGCGGCTGGTGGGCGATCCTCTCACTCTCAAACACCGCCTGGACGGCCATCACGCTGTGGGATCAGTATCTGTTCGATCCCGACGAGGATTTCCTGCGCACGGATCTGTATCCCTTCCTTCAGGAATGTTGTCATCTGTACGACGTGCTGATGGATCGCGATGAAAACGGAATCTATCACACGCTGCTCTCCAGCTCGCCCGAGCGCGCCATATTCGACGAAAACGGCCGCGCGCACTCGCTGTGCGGGCGCGACTGCACGATCAACGTGGCCACAATCCGCGGCCTGTATGAAGCCGCCGCGCGCTCCGCCGAGCTGCTGGGCGACGATCCCGCGCCCTATCGCGAAAAGGCCGAGCATATGCCGCCCTTCCCGCAGCAGGACGGCGTGTTCATCGAGATGGAAACCGGCTATTTCTTCGACGGGCCGCGTCCCGGCGTGACGAAGGAATGTCACCGCCATCCTTCCCGCCTGATGCCGATCTTCCCGGCCGGCTTTATCGGCCTGAACAGCGATGAAAGCGATCTGGCGCTGGGGCGGCGCTCGTTCCATGATTTCCTGTCCGACGGCGTGGAATGGATCACCGGATGGTCGTTCAGCTATCTGGCCAACATCGCGGCGCGGCTGGGTCTGGGCGCGGAGGCCGAGCAATGCCTGACCGCCGTGCGCGACGAGTTCACGCTGGCGGGACTGCTCTCGGCGCACAACCGGCTGCGCAATAATGCGCTCTATCCTGACGCGCTGTTCCAAATCGAGGCGCTCATGGCGATTCCCGCCGCGATCGACGAAATGGCGATGCAGTCGGTGGACGGCATCATCCGCGTCTTCCCCGCGCTGCCCGACGGCCGCGACTGCGCCTTCGAGCATCTGCGCGCCCGCGGAAACGTGCTGGTCAGTGCCGAACGCAAGAACGGCGAAACGCGCTTTGTCCGGCTTGAACCGGCGCGCGATGGAATCGTCACGCTGGTCAGTCCGTGGGGCGAACGCGCCGTCACAATCAATGGCCGGCGCGTTCTGCCGGAAAATGGCCGTATCGTGCTGAACGCGCGCGCCGGAGACGTTTTTGAGGTGCTGGCGGAATAGGCGTTCAGGGATAGACCCCACGCGCGGGAAACGAGTGAGGAGCCAAGGGAACTTGGCTCCTTATTTTTCGGGTTTCGCGGCCCCATGCAGGGCGCGGCCGACGGCGGCGTGAAATTCTCGGACTATTTCCAATTTCAATCCATGTTTTCCCCCTGCGAGGGGAGCGACGGATGTGAAAAAGGGCTATAAAATAGGGGCGGTAATTTCAATCCACGCTCCCCGCGAGGGGAGCGACTAAAGCGCTGGCGGGACTGCCTTTTCACATTATTTATTTCAATCCACGCTCCCCGCGAGGGGAGCGACCGAGATCATCGTGGATCTGATGGATCAGCTGGTGGAATTTCAATCCACGCTCCCCACGAGGGGAGCGACTTTGCGAGATCTGGGCAGATTTGCAAGCCGAGCAATTTCAATCCACGCTCCCCGCGAGGGGAGCGACTGTAGGGCATTTTCACCTTGCCCGTCGATATGCT
>SFOF01000041.1 GCA_004552515.1 Clostridiales bacterium | reverse complement strand
AAGTAGATAAACGGATTGTAGCTCTGGCTGATCAGGAAAAGCAGACTCAGCGCCAGGCACAGGCTCAGCCACACGCAGCGCGCGATCTCCTGCCGCCGCCCCGTCAGCCCGATGCGATTGGCCAGCCGCCCGATGAGCGGCGCGACCGGCAGGCTGGCGATAAAGGCGATGAGCGGGAAGACCGAGTACGTCTTGATGACGCGCAGCGACTCCGCGTCCATCGCGCCCGATGCGCCCAATCCGATCATCGCGCCCAGGTGCGTCAGAGCGTCGCCCAGCGCGGGATAGTAGAACACCACCCAGCCGGCCATGACCAGCGCCATGGTGATCAGCCAGTTGACCGCCCTGGGCAGGCGTGGCAGCACCTTCTTGAAGAAGAGCAGATCGAGCGTCAGGAGCACGCCGTAATACAGCCCCCACAGGACGAACGACCAGCTCGCGCCGTGCCACAGGCCGGTCAGCATCCAGACGATCATCGTGTTGAGAATTGTTCTTTTCAGGCCGCGCCGGTTGCCGCCCAGCGGGATATAGATGTAATCGCGGAAGAAGCTGCCCAGCGAGACGTGCCACTTGCGCCAGAAATCGCGCACCGACAGCGCCGAATAGGGTTACAGAAAGTTCTCCTTATAGGTGAAGCCCAGTATGCGCCCCAGCCCGATGGCCATATCGGAATAGCCGGAAAAATCGAAGTAGATTTGCAGCGTATAGAGAAAGGCCGCGTACCACGCCCCGCCCACGCTGAGCGCCGCCGCACTGCCGGCCAGCGGCATGGACGAGAGCGCCTTGCCGCAGATATTGGCGAATATGACCTTCTTGCCCAGGCCGATGACGAAGCGCTGCATCCCCTCGGTAAAATCGTCCGGTGTGGTTCGGCGCTTTCCCAGCTGATCGGCCACGTCGGAGTATTGCACGATCGGGCCGGCAATGAGCTGCGGGAAGCAGCTGATATAGAGCATCAGCCGCGGGAAATGCTTCTGTGCGCGCGCCTTGCGGCGGTATACGTCCACCGTGTAGGTGATGACCTGAAAGGTGTAAAACGATATGCCGATGGGCAGGCGCAGCGGCGTCATGCGCCAGGACGCGCCGAAGAGTGCCATGAAGGAATTGACAAAGAACGCCGAATACTTGAACACGAACAGAATCGACGCCGACAGCGCGACGCTTAACGTCATCCATAAGCGGCGCCTGCGCTTCTTCTTCGTATGAACGATTTTGCGCGCGCAGAGAAACGCCACGGCGGTCGATCCCACCATGGCCAGCACCCAAACCGGCTCGCCCCAGGCATAGAACAAGAGCGACGCGCCCAGCAGCACGCCATTGCGCCACTTGATGCTCCTGCGCGCAAAGGATAATAAAAGCGTCAGCGGCAGAAAATAGAACAGGAACGTCAGGCTGGAAAAAACCATAGACTCTCCTCGCTTGCGCGTGTATTTTTAAGAGGCGGCGCGTGAATCCCGAAGGGGCTGGCCCGGCGGCAGGAACGCGCCTTTAATAAAACCGCCCCATAAAAAACAGCGTTCCAGCCGCGCTCCTGTCCTAAACGGGAACGCGGCGGCCTGTGCGCTTCTTCTACGGGGCGTTGTCTTTCGTATAAACGCGTAAAAAGCTCAGTTCTTCAGGCTGTTGATCGGCGCGGGGATGCGGCCGCCGCGGGCGATGAACGCTTCGGCCGATTCCGCGTGAACCGGAATGATCGGCGCGCGGCCCAGCAGTCCGCCGAATTCGACCCAATCGCCCACGGTCTTGCCGGGCACAGGCACAAGGCGCACGGCGGTGGTTTTCTGATTGACCACGCCGATGGCGGCCTCGTCGGCCAGGATCGCGGAAAGCGTCGCGGCGGGGGTGTCGCCCGGCACGGCGATCATGTCCAGGCCGACCGAGCAGACGCACGTCATGGCCTCGAGCTTGTCGAGCGTCAGCGTGCCGGCCGCGGCGGCGTTGATCATGCCGATGTCCTCGCTGACCGGAATGAACGCGCCGGACAGGCCGCCCACAGAGGAGGACGCCATGACGCCGCCCTTCTTCACCGCGTCGTTGAGCATCATCAGCGCGGCGGTGGTGCCGTGCTGGCCGCAGCACTCCAGGCCCATCTCTTCGAGAATATGCGCGACGGAATCGCCGATGGCCGGCGTGGGGGCCAGCGACAGATCGACGATGCCGAAGGGCGCGTCCAGCCGCTTCGAGGCTTCCTGCGCCACCAGCTGACCCATGCGGGTGATGCGGAAGGCGGTTTTCTTGATCGTTTCGGCCACGACGTCGAAGGGCTGGCCCTTGCAGTCCTCCAGCGCGCGCTTGACCACGCCGGGGCCGCTTACGCCCACATTGATGGCCACGTCGCCCTCGCCCACGCCGTGGAACGCGCCGGCCATGAAGGGATTGTCCTCCACGGCGTTGGCGAACGCTACCAGCTTGGCGCAGCCCAGGCCGTCCTGATCGGCGGTGGCTCGGGCTGTTTCGACGATGATCTCGCCCATCAGCCGCACGGCGTCCATGTTGATGCCCGCGCGGGTGGTGCCCACGTTGACCGAGGAGCAGACCAGCTTTGTGCGGGAGAGCGCCTCGGGGATGGAGCGGATGAGCTTTAAGTCGTTCTTCGTTGCGCCCTTCTGCACCAGCGCGGAATAGCCGCCGATGAAGTTCACGCCGGTCGTCTCGGCGGCGCGGTCGAGAGCCAGAGCCACGTCCACCGGATCAGTGCGATCGGACAGGATCAGCGAGACGGGCGTGACGGAAATGCGCTTGTTGACGATCGGTATGCCGAACTCGCGCTCGATGTCCTCGCCGACCTCGACCAGGCGCTCGGCGCGGCGGGTGACCAGATCATAGACCTTGCGGGGCGTGTCTTCGCCCGCACATTCCAGCAGGGACAGCCCCATGGTGATCGTGCGGATGTCCAGCTTCTGGTCCTTGATCATGTTGATCGTCGAAAAGATTTCGGAGGTGTTCAGCATGGCGCGTCACCTCACAGGCGATGCATCGCGTCGAAGATTTCGCTGCGCTGCATACGGATTTCAAGGCCCAGCTTTTCGCCCAGCTCGTTGAGCGCGGCGGTCATCTCGGCATAGGACACGTTCATGCCGGCCAGATCGACCATCATGACCATGGTAAAGTAGCCCGAGAGGATGGTCTGGGTGATGTCGAGGATATTGAGATTATGGCGATACAGGCAGCCGCTGATTTCGGCGATGATGCCGGGGCGGTCGCCGCCGAGGACGGAGATAATGGCCTTCATAATGGATGCAGTCCTTTCAGAAAAGTAGATAAACCGTTTCTTTACCTTCTATTATAGCGGAAAGCCGCGCCGGCGCAAAGCACAGTGATGTAAATTGCCGGGAGCGCGTTTCCCAAAAGGGGAAATTGCCGGTTCGACTGGGGATTTTGTCAGATCGGAGCTTTCGCGCGAAGACGGCGAAAAATGCCGGCGCGGCGGCGGGGAGGAATTTCCGAAATAAACCTCAGAACCGGTTTTTACGCCGCGTCATATGATTTAACGGGGGATTGCTGGGGAAATGCTTGACGCAGGCGGCATAAACCCCGTATAATTATTCGAGTTATTGCCGCATACACCGACGCGGCGAGTGGAGGTTGTTGCCAGCTATGGGACTTAAAGTTGCAAAATTCGGCGGTTCGTCGCTGTCCGACGCCGATCAGTTCAGGAAAGTTAAGGATATTCTTCTGTCCGATCCCGACAGGCGCTTTGTCGTGCCCTCCGCGCCGGGTCGCCGGTTCAAGGAGGATGACAAGGTGACCGATCTGCTCTATCGATGCTTCAAGCTGGCGCAGACCGGCCAGAGCTATTCGGAGTGCTTCAGCCGGATCGTCACGCGCTATTGCGACATCATCCGCGATCTGGGCATCGATCTCGACCTGCTGCCCGCGCTGCACGAGGCCGAAAAGGAAATCGCGCGCTCGGACAATCCCGATTACGCGGCCAGCCGCGGCGAATACTTCAACGGCCTGATCCTGGCCAGCTATCTGGGCTGGGACTTTATCGACGCGGCTGAGGTCGTGCGGTTCGACCGGCAAGGTGCTTTCGCGCCCGAATGGACGAACGAGGTGCTTTCCGAGCGCCTGAGCCGCCATGAGCACGCGGTCATTCCCGGCTTTTACGGCGCAATGCCCTCGGGCGAAATCAAGACGTTCTCCCGCGGCGGCTCGGACATCACCGGCGCGATCGTTTCCCGCGCGGCGAAGGCCTCGCTGTATGAAAACTGGACGGATGTGTCGGGCTTCATGATGGCCGATCCGCGCATCATCGACAATCCCCGCTCGATCGACAAGCTGACCTATCGCGAGCTGCGCGAGCTGTCCTACATGGGCGCGACCGTGCTGCACGAGGACGCGATTTTCCCCGTGCGCAAGGCGGGCATCCCCACCAACATCCGCAATACCAACGATCCCTCCCATCCGGGCACGATGATCGTGCTCACGCCGGACGATATTGAAAACGAGCGCACCATCACCGGCATTGCGGGGCACAAGAACTTCACGCTTCTGTCCATCGACAAGGCCATGATGAACAGCGAGCTGGGCTTTGGCCGCCGCGTGCTGGGCGTGCTGGAGGGGCTGGACATCTCCTTCGAGCATCTGCCCACCGGCATCGACACCATGAGCGTGGTCATTGCCGACAGCGAAATCGAGAGCCATAAGAGCGAGATCATTGAGCGCATCGAGGAGGCCTGCCATCCCGATTCCATCGAGTTCACCAGCGGCGTGGCGCTCATCGCCACCGTGGGCCGCGGCATGGTCAACAAGCGCGGCACCGCGTCGCGCCTGTTCCGCGCGCTGGCCGTGGCCGACATCAATATCCGCATGATCGATCAGGGCTCGAGCGAGCTGAACATCATCGTGGGCGTGGACGGCAAGGATTTCGAGCGCGCCGTCAGCGCCATCTACTATGAGTTTGTATGATTTTTTCGTTTGCCGGCCGGGGATTGTCTCCGGCCGTTCTTTTTTTATGATTCGCCGCCGTCCGCATCGGCTTTTTCAACCCAGAGGCTGAAGGGAATGGCCAGCGTGCCGGAATTTGTCCAGACGTTCTCGGGAATATAGTGCGTCCGGCGCAGGCTGACGATCTCTCCCCTGGCCACCAGCAGATGATCGAGCATGGCGACGTTGATTTTTTCCAGAACCTCCATGGCGGCGACGGTTGAGGAAACGTCCGTCTCGCTGAAGAATTTTCTTCCGGCGGGATGATTGTGGCAGAATATCACAGCGCCGGACTGGACGCGCAGCGCGCTTTCCATGATCAGCCGCGGCGGCGCGCTCGTTTCCAGCGTCGAGCCGCTGGAGAGCAGACGCGCCTCGAGCAGACGGAAATTCGAGTCCAGGCACAGCATGAACAGCCGCTCATGGCGGGCGCCGGTATACAGCGCGCGGACATAGCGAGCCGCCGCCTCGAGACGATCCAGCCTGGGGCCATCGCCGCACTGATCCAGCCGGCAGCGGCGGACGATCTGCGGCAGATACGAGAGCAGCTCGGCCTGCGCGCCGGAGAGACGCCCCGCCCGCATCAGCAGCGCCGGAGGAGACGACGCCATGCCGCTGATTGAGCCGGAGCGTTCGAGCAGCGTGCGCGCGTCGTCCAAGCCCAGCGCGCCCCGGGAGAGCGTTGAGAGAAAGCGAGTGAGAATAACGGTTTCCTGCTGTCGATCCATAAACGGTACACCTCACTCAATAATTCGATCAGCGCGCGAATTTTCCTCTATGCGAAAGGGATATTTTGCTTTTTAATTGCGCTGCGATATGCTATAATAAGCGCGGCGACTGAAAAATGCCGCGCCGCGCCACGGCGAACGGCGCATAAAGGCGCATTGAAGAAAGGGGATCGACAATGATTAAGGCCGCGTTCCTGAACGAAACGCCCGATACTCTCCGCCGCGTCTATGCCGAAAGACAGATGGCGCGCCTCAATAAGCTGGTTCAACTCTATCCGGCCGTTATAACCTCCGTCGATGAGGCGCGCGCGGCCAGGGACGCGCTGAAGGACGTCGAGGTCGTGTTTTCCACCTGGGGGATGCCTGCCATGACCGAGGCGGAAATTAAGGAGTGCTTCCCGTCTCTCAAGGCCGTGTTTTACGGCGCGGGCAGCGTGCAGTATTTCGCGCGGCCCTTCCTCAATGCCGGCGTGCGCGTCTACAGCGCATGGCAGGCCAACGCCGTGCCGGTGGTGCAGTATGCCTTCGCTCAGATCCTGCTGGCCACGAAGGGCTATTTCCGCGTGCAGCCCCTGACGCGCGCCGACCGCAGCGCGGGGCATAAGCTGTTCGAGAACTATCCGGGCAATTACGACGTGAAGATCGGCCTGCTGGGCTGCGGCGCGATCGGCAGCCGTCTGGCCGAGATGCTCAGGCAGATCGACTGCGAGGTGCTGGTGTTCGATCCCTTCCTGAGCGAGGAGCGCGCCGAAAAGCTGCACGTCCAAAAGGCCGAGATGGCCGAAATCTTCGCCGAGTGCGACGTGATCTCCAACCATCTGGCCAACCTGCCCGCCACCGTGGGCATCATAAAGCGTGAATACTTCCTGTCCATGAAGCCCTACGCCACGTTCATCAATACCGGCCGCGGCCCGCAGCTGGACGAGAAGGATCTCTATGACGCGCTGACGACCGTGCCCACCCGCACGGCGCTGCTGGACGTGATGACCAACGAGGGTCATTCGAACGAGAACCCCTTGAACGCGCTGGAAAACTGCTTTATCACGCCCCACATCGCCGGCTCGAGCGGCCTTGAGGTGCGGCGCATGGCCGAATACATGATGGACGCCTTTGAGTTGTACGAAAAGGGCGAGAAGTGCAATTACGAAGTCTCCCTGGCCATGCTGGAAACCATGGCGTAAGCGGCCGATGCGAGGAACATATGAAGATAATCTGCTTTGACACGGAAGCGACCGATCTCACGCCCGGCCAGATCTGCCAGCTCTCCTATCTGATGATCGAGGACGGGGCCGTCACGGGCAAGAATATGTATTTCGCCGTGGACGAGATGAGCGAGGGCGCGCAGGAGGTTCACGGCATGAGCATCGAGGATCTGGACGAGCTGTCCGGCGGCGATCGCTTTGAGGACCGCGTGGACGAAATCTTCGCCGATTTCTCGGGCTGCGGCCTGCTGGTGGGGCATAACGTCGCGGCGGACGACCGCTATATCCGCGTGGAGTTCGAGCGCTGCGGCCTGAACCTAGGCAAGAAAAAGACCTTCTGCACGATGAACTATTTCACCGGTGTGATGAACATGAAGCGGCGCGTCAATATTGGCCGTCCCAAGCCGCCCAAGCTGGAGGAGCTGGCCGAATATTACGGCCTGACCCCCGAATTTATCGCCGAGAAGTCCGAAGAATGGTTCGGCGGCGGCGGCGCGGCGCACGATTCCCGCTATGACACGGCGGCCACCTGGCTGTGCGTGCTCGAGGCGACGAAAAAGGGCGATCTGCGCGGCGTGATCTGACGCAATTCACCTTCAGCGCTGCATATCCCTTGCGATATGCGGCGCTTTTTTGATTGAGCCGGATAAAAAGCGCTTGCCTTCCGGCGCGGCTCTCCTGTATAATGAAGGCGCACTGAGAAATTTTATGGAGGTCTGTTATGAAGGTTGATTTTTCTCGCGGCCAGTGGGATAACGCGCCCCTGACCTATGCCTATTCCTTCCGCTTTCAGGAAACGCCGGTGTTTATTCAGGAGGACGACTGCATCGCCAATCAAAAGAACGACGCGTTCGAGCAGGGCTTTGACAACGTTACGCTCATGGCGGAGCAGGTCTGCGCTCCCGGCGCGGCCATCTCGGCCAGCTGCGCGTTCGAGGCCTATGGCGCGCCGCTGTTCGTGATCGCCGAAAAGCTGCATCGCTGCCCGGACGGCGCACTGCGCTACGGCGACTACATGGAGGTCGTGCTCTACGAAAACGGCGTGAACGTCTGGCGCATGAGGATGAACGACGGCAAGGTCACGTGGGTCAAGCTGCTGGGCGCGCAGTTTCCCGTCTCGGCGGGCGAAAGGCATACGTTCTCCACGCGCGTGACGAAAACCGGCCTGGAGATCGAAGCCTGCGGTCGGAAATTCACGCTCTATGTCGAGGATATGTATCCCTCGTTCTATCTGGGCGTCAGCGCCTGCGAACAGATCGATCGCTTCTACGATATGGAAATTACGCAGGCGTGAGCGCCGGGCCGCCGAGGAGGGATTGCCGTGAGTCTTCAGTTTTATCCTGTGCAGCCGAACGATTTGATTATGCCGGAGGGCGAGGGCTATCGCGTGCGGGTGAATGGCCGTGCTGTCCCGCTGGATACGGCGCGCGTTTCCGCCGTGCCCTATAACCGCCGCTGGCCGGGACATCAGCGCGCGCTCGATCAGACGGAGCTTGTCCAGTTCCTTTCCATGGCCGCCGACGAGCCGCTCTCCTTCGAGATCACGCCGCCTCGCCCCTGTGGGTACGCCGTCGTTCGCCCGCAGTCAAGGGGCGTTGCGCCGCAAATCGACGCGGACGGAATCATTCGCTTTACCATGAACGAGCCATCCTATGTCGTGCTGGAGCCGTACGGCCGCCGCGGGGCGCTGCACCTGTTCGTTGACAGGCCGGAACAGCGCGCCAGCAGACCCGATCCCGCTGATCCGTCCGTCATTTACTACGGCGCGGGCGTTCACGACGCGGGGCTGATTGAGCTGAAGAGCGGACAGACGCTCTTTATCGACGCGGGCGCGGTGGTTTATGCCAGCGTCCGCGCGACGGACGCGCGGAACATCCGCATCCTGGGCCGCGGAATATTGGACAACAGCCGCAATAAGGCGCAGATTCTCTTTGAAGCGCATGCGGAGAAAAACGACAGCGCCGTGAACAACGCCGTTCGGCGGCATACGATCGAGCTTTCCTACTGCACGCATGTGGAGATCGACGGAATCACCATCCGCGATTCGCTGGTCTATAACATTCGTCCCATCGGCTGCCGCGATCTGACCGTTCGGAACGTCAAGATCATCGGCTGCTGGCGCTTTAATTCCGACGGCATCGATATGCACAACTGCGAGAACGTGCTGATCGAGCATTGCTTCCTGCGTACGTTTGACGATTCCGTCTGCGTCAAGGGCTTCGACTGCTATTATGAGGGCGACGTTGAAAAGGCCGTTCACGCGGCCATGTACCGGCATGGACAGGCCTACGATGTTTTCCGCCGCGCCGTAATCCGGGACTGCACCGTCTGGAACGACTGGGGCAAATGCTTCGAAATCGGCGCGGAAACCCGTGCGGAGGAGATCTGCGATATTCTCTTTGAGGATTCGGACGTCATCCATGTCACCGGCCCCGTGCTCGACTGCTGCAACGTCGATTATGCCGACGTTCACGATGTGACCTATCGAAATATCCGCGTCGAGCTTGACGAGACGATTCCCGCCCCGCGGCTTCAGGAATACGATCGCGTCCCCTACGGCCCCGTCGAGTCCGGCTATGTCCCGCCGCTGATATGCGCTTGCGTGGCGTTCCATCACGAGTATTCGGCGGGCGGAACGCGGCGCGGACGCAACCGGAATTTGCTGTTCGAGGACATTAAAGTGAGGGGCGGCGGCGCTCCCATCGTCGATATCGCCGGCTACAGCGAGACGGCCCAGTGCCGGGACGTCACGGTGCGCGGCGTTTGCGTAGACGGTCGGCCGCTGCTTTCTGAGCGGGATTTCATCTGGCGCATCGGCGATCATTGCGAGAACGTCGTCTATGAACGGGCAAAATAGCATTTGAATACGCAAAAGGAGCCGTTTCCTGCACGGGAACGGCTCCTGACTGTATGGCGGCTGAATGGACATTGCACATTCCCGGTTCAACCAGGGCTGCGAAAAGGAGCTTTAGCAAAGCTATGAGCCCGCATGGCAGATGCGGCTTCCCGGAGAAAGGGCAAGGGACTGATAACGGGCAGGGTGCGAAGGCGGCTGGAACGAATCCCCGAATGGGAGCGGAGCGCGCGATTGACGCCTTTTTTGAGGCGCCCATTGGAGGACGCCTCCAGGCAATGGCCCTTATGGAGCCGGGTCAGGCCGTTCGTTCAGCGGGCGACCGTAGGGGTTATCGCAGCATATACTGCTTGAGCTCCCGGCGGCTGGCGACGCCCAGCTTTTCATAGGTCATAGCGATCAGCTTTTTGATATAGCTCACCGACACGTCCAGATGCCGCGCGATCCCCTGATAGCTCCAGCCCTTGGAGACCAGCATCGCGATGGTGAACTCCATTGTGGTCAGATTGTCGGCGACCATCTCGCTCGTTTTGGGATTGTGAATGCGCCGCCAGCCCGCGCTGAATTTGTAGGTGATCTCGATGACGCGCTCATAGCCCGTCGGATCGTCCCGCCGCAGACAGGCCTCGACCAGCCCCTGCAGGAGGCCGTGATGCTCGCCGAAGCCTTCGATCAGACCGTCGGGGCGCGCCTGTCCCCACGCGCTCATGAAATGGCGCCGCGCCTCGTCCACCCGCCGCAGGTTCATCAGATTGATGGCCGCAATCAGCTTGAGATAGATCGATGCGATGGGATATACGCGCGAGCCGAGCGCCAGCGCCGCTTCAGCCAGCCCCAGCGACCGCTCGTAATTGCCGTCCAGATAGGCTCTGTGCGCCATGACGTAGCACACGAACAGCCTCATTCCCTCCGGCAGCGCCGAAAGCGACGGCAGAGCCGCGCCGTCCGGCGGTGGGGGCAGATGGAACAGTGTTTCGACGACCAGCCGCATGACGCGCGTCAGAGCGTCGTCGTCCGGCTGCGCCGCGCCGATCATTCCGAATACCTGCCGCGCCGCTTCAAAGCGCCCGACGGCTACGTTCGCATAGCAGGAGATCAGCGCCGCCGATAAGGACAGCGCTCTGTCGCAATGCCCCAGATAGGGCGCAGCCGCCTGGAGCGCCGCCTCGTGCTGGCCCCTGAAATAATCGTATTCCGCCAGCGCAATGCCGCGCGTGTCCGGATCGGTCATGGCTTGGATCGTCTCCATGCACATTCCCGGCTCGAAAGCCGCCGAAAGCAGCGGCATGGGGATGCGCGGCGCGGGCGGCAGAGGTTCGCTTTCAGGCTCGGCGATTTTTTCCGCTTCGACCGGCTGGGCCGCTTCGGGCGTTTCGGTCGCTTCCTCGTCGGGGTCGTCGAACTCGTCCGCGGGAATCATCCAGTCGCGCCCCACCTTGCGCGCGCCGACCAGCTGACCGCTCTTGGCCCAGAGCTGGATTGTCCGCTCCGTCACGCCCAGGCGCAGCGCCGCCTGCCGAACCGTTTCATAATTCGTCATGCTTCTTTTTCCTTGTCAGATTACGCTTGTTTCGTCCGACTTCGTGTCGCCGGCGCGGCTGTATCCGCGGTGTCCTTGCCGGTGCGCAGACGGTCATGGGGGGCCGCGGCGTTTTGTCATGGCGCGCGTCCTGGAAAAGCCGGAGCCGAAAGCAGCGCTCTCAGATCCGGCTCTCAGTTCAGTTGCGAACGCCGGCCACCGGCTTCAGGCCGATGAAGCGCAGGAAATGCTGGATGTGCTCGTCCCAGTATTCCCAGGTGTGCGCGCCGGGATCCTCCTCATAGGTGTAATCGAAGGGGTTGCCGGGGATGGCTTGGAAGAAATCGCGCGTGGCGTGCGCGTTCTCCAGCAGGAAGTCGCTCGCGCCGGTGGAATGATAGATGCGCGGGGCAGGGAGGCCCTGCTCGACGATTTTGCGCGCGTTGCCGAAGGGATCCTCCTCCGTGCCCTCGAGATTGCGGTCGCCATAGATCATGGTCTGGCGGCGCTTTCCGGCCTCCGTCTGCTCGGCGGACGCGCGGCGGTTGCTCGCGCCGGCGCTCAGGCAGCCTATGGCCGCGTAATTGTTCGGGTTGGCCAGGCCGATCTTCATGCAGCCTGCGCCGCCCATGGACAGGCCGGCGATGAAGTTGTCCTCCCGCCGATCGGAGAGCGGGAAGAAATAGCGCATCTTTTCGGGCAGCTCCTGCGCGACATAGTCGTAGAAGCGGCCGCCATGCGCCATGTTGGCGTAGCCGGAGAGCTGAACGGCGGGCATGACCACCGCCAGCCCCAGCGGCGCGGCATAGCGCTCGATGGACGTGCGCCTCTGCCAGATGGTGTGGTCGTCGGACGCGCCGTGCAGCAGCCACAGCGTGGGGTGCCTGTCGCCCTGAACGCCCGCGGCCATGCCGATCTGTCCGCTCGCCGTCTGCGGCAGGATCACGTCGCACTGGACGGCCATGCCCAGACATTCGGAGAAAAAGCCAATGTGAATAAGCGCCATATCTGTTTCCTCCTTCTCCTAGCGGCCGAGCGGCAGCCAGCTCAGTATGGACTGGATCTTCTGATCCCAGCAGCCCCAGTTGTGGTTGCCGGTCGATTCCTCGTATGTGAGATCATAATGAAGCGCCTTCAGATGATCGCGCATATGCACGTTTTCCTTATAGAGGAAGTCCTCCGTGCCGCACCACATATACATCCTGGGCTTCGGACGGTCGCTTGCGGCCAGCCGTTCCGCGGCGGCGAAGAGGTCGTTCTCGCCGCCGGCCACCTGATCGGCCGGGCCGAATATATCGTAAAACAGATCCTCGTTGGAGAGAATTTTCTCGCGGCAGATTTCGCCCACGTCCAGCGCGCCGGAGAGCGAGGCGCAGCAGCTGAACGTCTCCGGGGCGAGCAGACCGCACTTGAACGCGCCGTAGCCGCCCATTGACAGCCCCGCGGCGAAGGTGTCCTCGCGTCTGTCGCTCATCATCGGGAAGAAGCGGCGGCAGATCGCCGGCAGCTCCTGCGAAATGAACGTCCAGTATTTATAGCCGATGTGCATATCGGTATACCAGCCCAGATGCGTCGTGGGCATGACCACCGCCAGAGCCTTGTCGGCCACATAGCGCTCGATGGACGTGCGCCGCTGCCAGATGGTGTGGTCGTCGCTCATGCCGTGCAAAAGATAGAGCGTGGGGCATTTGCCCTCCGCGCCGCGTCCCTCCATGCCGATCTGGCCGCGCGTCTTCTCGGGCAGTATGACGTCCATGGCCGTACACATCCCCAGCGCGTCCGAAAAAAAGTCAACGTGCAATAGTGCCATTTTTCTTTCCTCCTCACGGGTTGATCCGATCCGTGATCCGCGCGGCCCCTCCGCGCCCCTTTCCTGATTATAGCATAGCCGCCGCCCGCCGTCAACGCGCGCGCCGTGCGTCAATCTTCATACAAATATATTTTCAAATGCGTTTGCAAAACCTACCAATGTGGTGTTATAATAGGGAAGGACAGTCAAAGGAGGACGAGCATCATGATTTCAACGAAGGGCCGCTATTCCATTCGCATATTGCTCGATCTGGCCGAGCACAGCGGCAGCGACTACGTTCCCATGCGCGAGGTGGCCGATCGGCAGGGCATCTCGCTCAAATATATCGAGCGGCTCATGCCCGCGCTCAAGGCCGCCGGCTTCATCGACAGCGCGCACGGCATCGGCGGGGGCTACAGGCTCACGCGCGAGCCGGATCAGTATACGCTCTGGGAGATCCTGCGCATGGCGGAGGGCAGCCTCGCGCCGGTCGCCTGTCTTCAGGAGAGCGCCGCGCCGTGCAGCCGCGCGCCGGAATGTCGCACGCTGCCCGTGTGGAAGAACTATTACGAGCTGACGAAAAACTACTTTTCCGGCATTACGCTGGCCGACCTGATGGACACGCCGGCCGCCGACAATTACGTTATCTGACAAAAGAAAGCCGCGTTCCCGCCCCGATTGAAGGGGAAGGAACGCGGCTCTTTTCATGCGTTTTCATCGTAATGATCGAGGAA
>SFOF01000040.1 GCA_004552515.1 Clostridiales bacterium | reverse complement strand
CAAACGGCTCTATGAGGAGGTGCAGTCGCGCGGCGGTGAGATCAACGTCCACTCCTTCGGCTATATCAACTTTACGGCCTGGCCGTATTTCCATCAGAGCTGGCTGGGCGAAAACCTCCAGTTTGTGCTGATGCACGGCAGCACGGAGGACATGAATCTGGACTACTTCCGCGCGGAATATCTGGGCCGGAACATGGGCGTGCCGGTGGAATTCATCGCCTATGCCAATCCGCCGAAATGGACGTTTGAGCAGGCGCTCGCGTGCTCCCTGCTGCACGGGATTCTGCCGCGCCCGAACGATCTGAATCATCCGCTGGAGCTGATGAGCCGCGTGTGGAAAATCCTGGACGCTTTCCCCGTCGAGCAGTCGCAGTGGCGGCCCTACTGGGACAACGCGGTCGAATGTTCCCACGAGAAGGTGCGCGTCAGCTATTATCGATATACGGATCTGGCGGGGGATACGCAGCTGCTGGCATTCGCGACGAATATCTCCGCGCAGCCGGCGAACGATGTGGCGCTTTCCTTCCCGGAAAACGTGCGCCATATGCGCGATATGCTGACGGGCGAGGAGATCGACGGGGCGTTTTCACTGGAGCCTTACGCCTGCCGCATATTGTTCGTCAAATAGCGGCCGCAGCAAACGCCCATCGCCGCATCGCTGTTTTCGGGGCGCGGCTTTGCCGTGAAAACAACGGCGGCGAGCAAAGCGTCAGCGCCTGATGCTCGGGAGATTGTCACGCGCGTTCCGCGATGCGCAATGATTCGGATACTTCCCATTTTTGCGGCGTGCCTTGGACTCGGCGCTGACCAAGCGGCAGAACGTCCCCAATACTCTTTCGTCAGAAGGGCTTGCGGGGGCGTACGCTTCCAGCGCATACCCGCCAGCAAAAATCGCGCGCTCCATCCATGAGGGATGAAGCGCGCGGGCTTTTCGTCTATTCGCAGTGACAGGGCGCGGCGGTGATCGTGGGCAGCTCGGCGATGATGCGGGCGATGGCGTGCTCCGCGTTGGACACGGTGACGCGCCTGGCGACGGCCTTCACCGCGTCGATGGCGTTGCCCACGGCGTAGCCGAGGTCGGCGTCGCGCACCAGCGAGAGGTCGTTTTCGTAATCGCCCACGCCGACGGTCGTGTGAACGCGACCGCCGTACATTTCCTTGAGCGCGCGCATACATTCGCCCTTGCCGCTTTCAAGGCTGTGGATCTCAAAGCCCTCCGGCCAGCTGCGGCCGCAGTTGAAGCGCTCGGCGTAGCGCGCGAGGAAGTAATCGCGGATTTTCAGCGTGCTTTCGGGATCGGCGGTGATGACCGTCTTGAACCACGGCTCGGGCAGCGATTTGAAGCGCGCGCTGGGCAAAACGCCGTCCTCACGCGTCCAGTCATCGCGGATCTCGTATTCGTTCCAGAGCGACATGCGCCGGGGCAGCCCGGTGGCGGCGATGTCGTCCATGATTTCCAGCACGTCGCGGCTCATCGGGAAGCGGCGCAGCACATGGCCGTCGTTTTCGTCGCAGAGCATCGCGCCGTTCATGGCGATGATCGGGGCGTTGGGGCGGAAGCGGTCGCCCAGCTCGCGGATGAACGTGGGCGTGCGGCCCGAGGCGATCGTGAACAGGCCGCCGTTCTGCTGAAAATAGGAGACGGCCTCGAGGTTTTCCTCCGACAGCCGTGCGTTCGGCAGGGCAAACGTGCCGTCAAAATCGGTGCAGATCAGATAGCCTTCGTATTTCTTCATGCGTCCTCCCGAATGCTGCGTCCTTACGCGAACAGTTCGCTCACAAGGCGATTGACGGCGTTGCCGTCGGCCTTGCCCTTGACGCGGGGCATGAGCGTCTTCATGATGCGGCCCTTGTCCTTCGCCGTGGGCGCGGCGATGTCCAGCTCCTTCAGCACCTCGGCGATGACCGCGCGAATCTCATCGTCGCCCATGCGCTGCGGGGCAAAGCCGGAATACACGGCGATTTTCAGCTTGCATTCGTCGATGATGTCGGCGCGGTCCTTCGGCGTGGTGTCGATGGTTTCCTGCGCCTCCTTGATTTCGCGGTAGACGATGGCGTTTTCCTCGTCCTCGGTGAGGTCGGCGCGCTTGTCGATAAAGGCGGCCTTGAGCGCGGAGAGCAGCATGGACAGCGCCTCCTTGCGCGGCTTGTCACCCGCCTTCAGCGCGGCCATCATTTCCTTGCGAACGTCGTCAATTTTGGACATATGAAGGACTTCCTTTCAAAATAAGCTCTTATCTCTATTTTAGTACGCGCGCGCCCGCTTGTCAAACGCAAAAAAGCGGACGCGCGCAATACGCGTCCGCAGGGGGACTATCTGAGATCGTCGAAGAGCGCGTTCAGGCGCGCCATGAGCTCCTTTGACGGCGGCTCGGCGGTAAAGCCCTCGCGGCCCAGCGCGGCGTTTTTGTTCTCGCCCAGCCGGTGATAGGGCAATAGCTCGATCTTTGCGGGGCGTCCGTGCGCGCGGAAAAACGCGGCGATTTTGCCGATTTCTTCCTCATTATCGTTGAAGCCGGGAACGACCGGCACGCGGATGATGATCGAATCGGCGCGCGTTTTCAAAAGTCGGCGCAGGTTGTCGAGAATCAGCCTGTTGCTCGCGCCCGTGCCCGCAATGTGCGTTTCCTCCGTGACGCACTTTACGTCGTAGAGGAACAGATCGGCGTGGGGCAGTATGCGCTCGAACGCGGAAAAGGGCACGTTGCCCGCGGTGTCCACGGCGGTGCGCAGGCCGTTTTCATGGCAGAGACGCAGAAACGCCTCCAGAAAATCGATATGCAGCATGCACTCGCCGCCGGAAACGGTCACGCCGCCGCCGGTCGCATCGTAATACGGCCTGTCGGGCAGCACCGCCGCGAGCGCTTCCTCCGCGCTCATCAAGCGGCCGCAGAGTTTGCGCGCGTCGTTCAGGCAGTAGAGCGCGCATTTCCCACAGGCCGTACACAGCGCGGGGTTCGTCGCGCCGTCCGCTGAAACGGCGTGGGCGGGACAGTGCGCGGCGCACACGCCGCAGTGGGTGCAGCGTGTGGGATAGCGCAGCAGGACGGGCCTTTCGTCCTGAGATTCAGGATTGTGACACCAGCGGCAGCGCAGATTGCAGCCCTTGAGGAACACGGTTGTGCGCAGTCCGGGGCCGTCCACATAGGACGCGCGCTGAATGTCGAATACCATGGCGTTTTCACAGCGTTGCGGCACGGTCTCCTCCATCTGCGACGACGGTGTGACCGCAGATGATCTCGCCGTAATCGCTCATCAGGTAGTAAGCCAGCTCGGCGATTTCGTCCGGACGGATGAAGCGGCCGATGGCGTGGCGGGGATAGGGATCGTCGATGTGCTTGGCGTAGCGCGCGATCATGGGCGTGAACGTCGCGCCCGGGGCGATGCCGTTGATGATGATGCCCTCGCTGCCGTATTTCTTGCCCAGCGCGCGGGTCAGCCGGATCAGGCCGAGCTTCGAGACGCCATAGGAGCCGACGATGTCCATGCAGGCGGCGTTCGAGGCGATGTTGAGTATGTTGCCCTTCTCGTGCCGCGCGAGGAGATAATCGATCATGTCGCGCATCATGAAGAACGTGCCCTTGCAGTTCACGTCCATCAGCGCGTCCCATTCATCCTCGGTGATGTCCCACGGCTCGTAGCCGCGTCCGGTGAGCACGCCGGTGCCCAGCGCCGCGGCGTTGACCAGCCCGTTCAGGCCGCCCATGAGTGCGGCGGCTTCGTCCAGCTTTTTCGGGATGCCGTTTACGTCCGCAATGTCCCATTCGAGGATGTGAAGCCTTTCAGACGCGATGGCTTCGGCGGTCTTTTGCAGCTTTTCGGCAGTGCGCCCGGCGGCGACCACGGACGCGCCTGCGTCGATCAGGCGGCGTGCGATGGCCGCGCCGATGCCGCTGCCGCCGCCGGTCACGATGATTTTGTCACAGCGCAGTTTCATGCGGGAACCGTCCTTTCTCAGTCGCTCTGGTGCGTGCGGCGCATGATGTCGTCCTGTATGGATTCCTCGAGCAGCGTGAACGTGCCCGAGAAGCCGCTCACGCGGACGCGCAAATGGCCGTACTGCTCAGGGTGCTCGCGCGCGGCGAGCAGCTCCTCGCGGGAGACGTAATTGAGCTGAACGTGCAGCCCGCCCATTCGGAAATAGGTTTCGAGCATATGCGCGGTCTTGTCGAAGTGATCGTCATTGCGGATGAGCGCCTCGTCCAGCATGAGGTTGCAGACGAACGGGCCGCACAGTATGCCGCTTTCGTCCATCTGCGCGACGGAATTGAGCAGCGCGGTCAGGCCCTCGCGATCCTTGCCGGCGGTCTGGCCCGCGCCCACCATAAAGGGATCGCCGTCAAAGCGGCCGTCGGGCGTCGCGCCGGTCAGGTTTCCGAAATAGACGTAATGCGGATTGTAGCCGGCCAGGCACCCCAGCAGCAGATGATTGCCGAAGAGATTGCGCCGGGGGGCGAGGAAGGCGTGCAGGCTGTTCGTAAAGCGGCGGGCGATGCCGTCGGAGAGCGGATCGTTGTTGCCGAAGAATTTCGCACGCTTGAGGATGAGTGCGCGCATGAAATCGCGGCCCTCCCAGTTGGCGTCCAGCGCGTCCAGCAGCTCCTCCATGGTGAACGCCCTTTCCTCGAACACGAACTGCGCGATGACGGTCAGCGAATCGATGACGCAGGTCATGCCCATGATGTTCGCGCCCGAGACGGCCAGCCGCGCGCCGCCCTGCGTGGCGCTCTTTGCGCTCTCGATGCAGCCGTCGAGGAAAATGCTGCTCAGCGTGTTGGTATCGCGGCTTCTGTACTCGTTAAAGGCGTTGTTGATTTCGAGCGCGCGCTCAAGATCGGCGTCCAGGCATTGTTCATAGAGCGCGTACACCTCGTCGAACGTTTTGCAGGCGATCAGCTCGCCGCGCCTTTCGAGCAGCCTTGAAAGCGAGCGCGCGATGTTGGTCGTGCAGCCGCCCAGCCAGATGCCGCCCACCAGCGACGGCTCGTTGCAGCCCACCATGGTGTAGCCGCACGCGTCCTCGAAGGACAGGCCGAGATTGTCCATGAAGGACTTGATGCGCGGCTCGTCGTTCACGATGGCGATGCGTTTGAGGGCATCGTGCCGTTCGCAGTCGAGGACGTACTTGAGCGTCTCGAAGGGCAGCTTTTTCGTCCATCTGAGCGAAATCTGCGGCTTGTTGAGCGGCAGCTCCATCAGGGCGTCGATCAGCAGACGGCTCAGGTCGTTAAAGCCGTCGGTGCGATCGGGCAGATAGCCGCCGATGGCGAAGTGCGATTCGGCGCTGAAGTCGGCGCGGTTGCCGGCGTTCGTGCCTGTGTGGGCGTAGATGTCGATATACAGCTCCTGAATGAGAGAACGCGCTTCGTCGATCGTGAGCCGCCCCGCGTCCAGATCGGCGCGGTAGTAGGGATAGAGATAGCGGTCGATCGTGCCGATGCAGTCGGGCAGGAACGTAAAGCACATCGACAGGCACTGCACCGCCTGCCGAAAGGTTTTCGCCGGATGCGCGGGCACCTGATCGAACGTCTCGGCCATGATGAGCAGGTCGCGCTTATAGGCGGGATCGTCGGTCAGCGCGGCCTTTTCGCGGCAGGCGGCGGCGTTCTTTTCGCCCAGCGCAATGATCGCGCGCACGACCATTTCCTCGCAGTCGAGGAATTCCAGCGCGCGCTCATCGCCCTCGTGCGCCCTTTTCGAGGCGGCGATGCGCTCAAGATAGCCCTCCATGCCATGCTCTATGGCATAGCGGAAATCGCCGGTCGAATGCTGCCATTCGAACGTGGCGAGATTCTCGAGCGGCTTGTTGTAGAACTGAGAGCAGATTTCATTGAAATGCCGGTGCCCTGTGCGGTGGAACAGATCGGAGGGCACGCTGCCGTCAAAGTGGAAAAAGCCGGTCAGCCGCATATCGGGCAGCAGCGAAACCGGCTGCGCGAGCATATATTCGCACAGGTGCTTTGTGTCGCGTTTCAGCTCGGTGAGAAACAGATCGCAGCGGTCGTAATCGACCTTCACGATCTCGGGATAGATCTCGTGGCCCTGCGCATAGGTGGCCAGTCGGGCGATGCGTTCGTTCATGATGGTCACTCCCTTTGCTTGTACGCTGTCTGAAAAATTCAAATGCGATGCGGCGATGCGCCGTACGGACGGGAAAATCCGGCGCTATTCGAGCGCCGCGAAAAGTCTCGGAGGGGACGCGCGGCTTTTCCATCCGGATGCGCGCCGGCGCTCTTCCTGAATTTATTATACGAGTCCTTCGAAACGTGCGCCATTGACAGCGCGTCCCAATTTGGACTTTGCGGCACAAAATCCGCTTGACGAAAGGCGCGGGAGCGGGTATGATATATTAAGAGTTTTTGCGCCATATCGCCGGCGGGGAGGGATGCGCGTGTTCCCGGAAGAGAAAATCATGGTGACGCGGCTGGACTACGTCATACTCCACCGCGGCGACGGCGAGAAGCACGATTACAGCGGTCAGCTGGCTGCCTGCGAGCTGATCTACAAGCTCTCGGGCATAACGCGCGTCCACTTTGCCGGAGAGACGTTCATCGAGCAGACCGGCGACATCCGCTTCCTGCCCAGGACGGAGAAACGCGAGGAATACTATGTCGAGCCGCTCGAGAAGGGCGACAGCCTGTATTTCCGCTTCGATTACGACGGCCAAATGCCGCGGGGCGCGCTCATGTTCAGGCCGCGCGCGTTCGATCCCTATCGCGTGCTGTTTGAAAAGCTGTATTCGGTGTGGATCATGAAGGAGCGGGGGTATTATCAGCGGGCGCTCTCGCTGGTCTACGCCATCATCGCGCTCATACAGCAGGAGCAGAGCGAGAGCTATCTTTCGTCCGGGCAGCGCATGATCCTCTCGCGCTCAATGGACTATATGCGCGCCCACGCCTTCGAGCCGGGCTTTGATTACGAGGCGCTCGCAGCGGCCGGCGGGGCGAGCTATTCCTATTACAAGAGGCTGTTCGGGCGCTATTACGGACTGCCGCCCTCGAAATATCTGGCCAATCTGCGCCTGCGCCGCGCCTGCGAGATACTGGAGAGCGGGCGCATGAGCGTCGAGGAGACGGCGCGCAGCGTGGGCTATGACGACGCGGCGTATTTCTGCCGCGTATTCAAGCGGGAAATGGGCGAGCCGCCCGCCGCGTGGAGCCGGAGACGGCGCGCGTGACGGACGATCACATATCGCGGAATTTGCAATACAATGAGAAGGAGATATTTATCCAATGCACCTGAAGAAGTTGGTTAGGAAGTATGTCGGCGACCGGGCGTTTTACGCCATGGTGCTGGGCGTGGCCGTGCCCATCATGATCCAGAACGGCATCACCAATTTTGTCTCCATGCTGGACAACATCATGGTGGGACAGATGGGCACCGAGTCGATGAGCGGCGTGGCCATCGTCAATCAGCTGCTGTTCGTGTTCAGCCTGTGCGTGTTCGGCGGCGTGTCGGGCGCGGGCATATTCGGCGCGCAGTTTTACGGCAACGGCAACCACGAGGGCCTGCGCAGCACGCTGCAGTTCAAGCTGATACTCTCTGTGATACTGACCGCCGTGGGCACGGCCATCTATATGGCGGCCGACTCGGCGCTCATATCGCTGTATCTGCACGACGGTTCGGAATCGGGCGACATCGCCGCGACGCTTGAGTACGGCATCGACTATATGGCCGTGATGCTGATCGGCCTGCTGCCCTTCGCCTTTACGCAGGCCTACGCCAGCACGCTGCGCGAGACCGGCGAGACCATCGTGCCCATGCTGGCGGGCGTGGCGGCGGTTCTGGTCAACCTGTGCCTCAACTATGTGCTGATATTCGGCCATTTCGGCTTTGAGGCCATGGGCGTGCGCGGTGCGGCCATCGCCACGGTCATATCCCGCTTTGTGGAGCTGGCCATCATCATGATCTGGACGCATATGCATCTCGAGCGCAACCGCTTCGCCGCGGGGCTGTTTACGAAGTGTACCATGACCGGCAAGCTGGTCAGGCAGATCATCGTCAAGGGCATGCCGCTCATGTTCAACGAGCTGCTCTGGTCGATGGGCATCGCGATCCTCAATCAGTGCTATTCCATGCGCGGGCTGGACGCCGTGGCGGCGATCAACATTTCATCGACCATATCGAATGTGTTCAGCGTGGTCTATATGGCGCTCGGCTCGTCGGTCGGCATCATCGTCGGCCAGAAGCTGGGTGCGGGCGACATGACCGGCGCGAAGGACACCGACAACAAGATGATCGCTTTCGCCGTGGCCAGCTGCCTGGTGGTCGGCGTGCTGCTGTTCGCCGTCGCGCCGCTGTTCCCGGATATTTATAACACCACAGACACCGTGCGGCATATCGCGGCCAGCCTGATCCGCGTGACCGCGTTGTCCATGCCCATGTACGCCTTCGCCAACGCGAGCTATTTCACGCTGCGCTCGGGCGGCAAGACGGGCATAACGTTTGTCTTTGACTGCGGCTTCGTCTGGGTGGTCGCGCTGCCCACGGCCATGGTGCTGGCGCGGCTGACCAGCGTGCCGATCGTGCCGATGTTCGCCATCTGTCAGGCGATCGAGCTGATCAAATGCCTGATCGGCTATATTCTGGTGAAGAAGGACGTCTGGATCCACAATCTGGTCGTTGAATGAGGGGAGAAAAGCGCCATGAACATTCTGGTGGCCATGCCCGCGGGCGAGGTGCGTGATTCGTTCATCCCGAGCGACGTGCGCGCGCAGCTGGAGGAACTTGGAACGGTCGTCTGGAACGAGGACGGCCGCAATTGGACGGAGGACGAGCTGGCCGCCCACATCGAGGGCGTCGACGTGTGCGTGCTGGGCTGGGGCTGTCCGCCGGTCGGCGAGAAGGCGCTCGCCCATGCCGACGCGCTCAGGGCCGTGCTGCATACGGGCGGCTCGGTGGCGGGCTATGCGACGGAGGCCGTCTATGACCGGCATATCCCCGTGCTGAGCGGCAACGAGCTGTACGCGCGCTCGGTGGCCGAGAGCGTCGTGGCCTACGCGCTATATCTGCTGCGCGACATCGGCCGCTATAACGGCGAGCTTTTGCGGGAGGGCTGGTCGCAGCCCGGCTGGAAAAACGAGGGGTTGCTCGATCAGACGGTCGGCCTGATCGGCTTCGGCGCGGTGGCGCGCTGGACGGCGCGGCTGCTCTCCGCGTTCGGCGTGAAGCTCTTTATCAACGCCGATCACGTTTCGCCCGAGGAAGCCGCTTCCTATGGCGCGCGCAAGGCGACGATCGACGAGATCATGAGCGGCTGCAAGATCGTGTCCGTGCATCTGGCGTGCACGCCGCAGACATATCACATCATCGACGAGCGGCGATTGAAGCTGCTGCGGGAGGGCGCGATCTTCATCAACACCGCGCGCGGCAGCATCGTGGACGAAGCGGCGCTGGCGCGGGAGCTGGCCACGGGGCGCTTCAGGGCGGCGCTGGACGTTTACGAGGCCGAGCCGCTGCCCATGGACAGCCCGCTGAGGACGCTTCCCAACGCGCTGCTCATGCCGCATATGGGCGGGCCGACGATGGATCGCCGTCCGTTCGTCACGCGTGCGCTGATCGAGGAGCTGCCCAGAGCGCTGGCGGGGGAAACGTCCTATCTGACGATTACGCGCGATATGATGCGCCGCATGACGCGGTAGAGGAGGATAAGGAGCATGAGCGTTTCGGAAAGCATGGACAGGGCGCTGTTTGAGGCGCTGACGAGATACGCGAACGAATCGGACAACGGGCCGGACGACGCCCTGCGCGCGCAGATCCTCGGCTTCGGCGGGCGGAATGTGCTGATCGCCCCCGGCGCGATTGTGCGCGTGAAGGACAAGGAAAGGATCGGCTCGAACATATTCATCGGGCTGTACACCTACATAAACGGCGATGTGACCGTCGAGGACGACGTGCTCATCGGGCCGCACTGCGCGCTCACGGCGGGCCATCACAAGTTTGATCCCGCCACCGGCTGCTTCAGCGCGCGCACGGACGCGGATTATGACAACAGCATCGTCATCGGCCGCGCGAATCTTATCTGCGCCAACGCCGTCGTGACGCGCGATACGCCCGACTATGCCATCATGGCCGGCGTGCCCGCGCGCCAGAAGGGGGAAATCGACCCCGTGACCGGCGAATACCGCTGGTTCAAAAAGGACTGAGCAATGCAAACGGCTTCTTCGGCTGAGAAACGGAGGAGCCTTTTTCCATATCGGGGCGAACGTTTCCCTGGGGTGAAAAAGATAGACTGTCGTCTGTCGCGCCGAAAACGCCGGGGCAACCGTGTGAGTCAATGCCGCGGAATATCTGACTTTTTACTCTGGCCTGACGCGAACGCCGCTAAGAAGGGGTGCTTCTTTCTCTGGAACATACGTGGAGGTCTATTCAGAGCATTTCCGGATCGGGACGCGGCCCGGCGCAGAAATGCCGGTCGGCGCGGAACGGAGCGGCTGTTTTCCGTTTACGCGCATCCGACTAAAGGACGCTGAATTTCCGGTGCTGCGCTGAGAGGACGAAAACGCCGCTCGAGGGGGCGCTTTTTCTCCAGGGGCATATCCATAAACGTTGATTATTGTCAGGAAAGGCGGTCTGTTATGATGAAAACGCTCTTGCAGCAGCCCGTGCGCAGCGGGCAGATTTTCCCCTCTCCGCGCGAAAACGAGACGATGTACGAAACGCCGCCCTGTTTCTGCTGGCGCGAGGAGGAGGGCGCGCGCGGCTATCGCGTCGAGGTGAAAAACGCCGCGGACGAAATTGTCTGGTCGGGCGAAACGGAGAAGACGTTCATCGTGCCGGATCATGCGCTCGAGCCGGGCGCGTACAGCTGGAATCTCTATGCGGCGGGCGGCGCGCGCGGCTGGGTGCGCTTTAACATCGCCGATAACGCCGTGCGCTTTATAAGGCCGGACGCAAAAACGCTCTTGAGCGCCGTGCCGGACGAGCGACCGCGGCATCTGTTCTTCCAATCGGACGCGGCGGCGATCGTCAGGACGCATCCCGAGGCGATCGCGACGCTTCAGCGCAATGTGGCGCTGGCGCTCGAGGATGGCCTGCCCGAGCCGCCGCGCTATCATGTGGATGAAGCGGCGCTGCCCTACCGCGAGTATTTCGGGCGGCACCGCGATTATTGCGACCGCAATCTCGTCGCCTGCGCGCTGGCGCACGCCCTGCTGGACGACGAAAGAGCCGCGGCGCACGCCAAATCGCTCTTCCTCACGCTGTGCGGCTGGAACAGCGAAGGCCCCTGTTCGCTGGAGGGGCCGTGGGGCGACGAGGTGGGGCTGAGCCACGCGCGCTGCTTTCCGGCAGTGTTCGATCTGCTCTGGGACGTACTGGACGAGAAGCAGCGCGTTTTCGCGGCGCGCGTCGTGTCGCTCTACGCGTATCAGTGCGAGCGCAAGTTAAGCGGCATTGATTTCTGCCAGAACCCCGGCAATTCGCACGCGGGGCGACTGCCGGCCTATCTGGGCGAGGCGGCGCTTGTCCTGAAGGGCACGGACGCTGTGCCGCAGGAGACGCTCGAGCGCTGGCTGGCTCTGGCGCTCGACGTGTACGGCGGGATTTTTCCGTATTTCGGCGGGCCGGACGGCGGCTGGGCGGAGGGCATGTTCTATGCGTCCAGCTATACGAAATGGTATCTGCCGTTCTTCTCGGCGGTGGAGCGCTTTTCGGGCGTGAGTTTTCTGAAAAGGCCGTTCTATCAGCGCCTGATCCGCTATTTTCAGCATTTCTGCCCGCCGGGCTGGGAGATTCATCCCTTCGGCGACGGCTACTGGTGCCGCAGCGACGACGCGGAGTGGCCGGGCTTTTTCGCGCAGAACCCGTATCACATCTATGCCGAGCGCTTCGGCGACGAGCTGACGCGGTCGTGGTCGCGGCAGGCGCAGAATCAGGAGATTTTCAAGCTGCATCTGCTCGACGTGTTTCTGCCGGACGGTGCGCCCGAGACGGACGCGCTTTCCGGGCCGAGCACGCGCGCGGGCTTCTTCCCGGACGCGGGCTATGTGAGCCTGCACACCGATCCTAAGCATCCCGAAAGCGAGCTGGCGCTGCTGGCGCGCTCGAGCCGATACGGCAGCATCAGCCATGAGCACGCCGATCAGGGCAGCTTTGCGCTGATGGCGGGCGGCACGGCGCTGATTTCACCCTCGGGCTATTTCGGGCGGCAGTATGGCACAAAGCACCACTTCGAATGGACGAACCAGACGCGCGCGCACAACACCATCCTCGTGGACGGCGCGGGGCAGGAGCCGTTTTCCTTCCGCGCGACCGGCCGCGTGCTGTACGCGAAGGATGAGGACGGCCGCCTGACCGCCGCGATCGACCCGAGCCGTGCCTATGAGCACATCGCCGCGTGGACGCGCAGCTTTGAGCTGACCGAAAATGCGCTGATCGTGACCGACCACATCGAATTGGACGCGCCGGGCGAGATCGCCTATCTGCTGCACACGCTCTCGCGGCCTGAAGCGGCGGGGGAGCGCGCGGTGGTCGAGCGAAACGGCTGGCGGATGACGATTGCACCCGAGGAAGGCGAACTGCACGATTTGACGATCAGCGATCGCTTTGACGTTGACCTCAACGAGGGCGAGCCGGAAGAGTACCATGTGACGATGCCGCCGCAGTATCACCTGCGCTGGGTCACGCCGAAAAGGCGCGTGCATGACATCCGCGTGCGCTATGACGTGCGGCGGGGATGAGATGGAACGCGCGATCAGCGGTCGTTTTATGACACGGAAGGGAGAATACGCATGAAAATCTGTATTTCGGTCGATATGGAGGGCATTTCGGGGATCAACACGAAGGAGCACGTCCTCAGCGACGCGCGGCTCTATGCCGAGGCGCGGCGTATGCTGACGGAGGATATCAACGCGGCGGTACGCGGCGCGTTCGCGGGCGGCGCGGACGAGGTGATCGTCATGGATATGCACGGCAGCTCGAACAACGTGCTGACCGAGTTGCTGGACGAGCGCGCGCTGCTGCTGGTCGGCACGCCGCATTTCCCGCGATTCCCGTTCCTGAACGGCTCGGACGGGCTATTCCTCGTGGGCTATCACGCGCAGGCGGGCACGGAGCGCGGCTCGCTGGAGCACACCATGACTTCCATGGCGTGGCACAAATATCTGGTGAACGGCGTGCCCTTCGGCGAGGTGGGCATCGACGCGGACATCGCCGGCTGGGAGGGCGTGCCGGTGGTCATGGTCTCGGGCGACGACAAGCTGTGCGACGAGGCGAGGCGCGTGCTGGGCGCGCAGATCGAGGCGGCGTGCGTCAAGCAGGGCGTGGGGCGGCAGTGCGCGCTGTGCGTTTCTCCGGCAGAGGGGCGGCGGCGCGTGGAGCGTGCGGCCAGGCGCGCGGTCGAGCGGCTGGCGGCGGGCGAAAAATTTCCGTTGTTCTGCGCGGGTTCTCCGGTGACTGTGCGCACGGTGTACAAGTTCACGCCCGACGCGGACGCGGCGATGACCTACGACGCGCGCCGCATTGACGGCTACACGGTCGAGCGCGACTGGCCGCGCCTGTGCGACGCATACGGCGGGCTGTGGAGCGAGCACGGGGAAGAACAGCGCGTGCATTACGGGAAGGACGAGTTTGAGAAGGAATAGGATGCGAGTATCATCCCGATTGGGCGCAAAGGCCTGATCGGGAATTTTTTTGCACAAAATAGAAATACGCACTTGCGTAATTACACGGCGTGGTATATAATAGGAATGCGAATAAATGTGCGCGTAATGGATGCGGGAGGAGGGCAGGAGAGACTGTTGGGATCTGCGGCAGAAAACAGAGAATCGTGAGAGAGG
>SFOF01000305.1 GCA_004552515.1 Clostridiales bacterium | reverse complement strand
CTGCCGGAGGGCGAAGCGCGCGCCGACGAACTGACCGAATCTGTACTGTGCGTGGATGACGCGGAAAAGATCGCGCTCCTGGGCGAGGCGGTCGAGGCGATACTGGACGGCAAGAGCGTGATGCTGATCGACGGCTGTCCGTGCGCGCTGGCGCTGGAGACGCGCGCCTATGAAAAGCGCGGCGTGGGGCGTACCAATTCTGAATCGGTCGTACAAGGCCCGCAGGAGGCATTCGTCGAGAATCTCAAGACCAATGTGTCGATTATGCGGCGGCTGGTGCGCAGTGAAATGCTGATCGGCGAGAGCCTGAAGGTGGGCACAAAGCTGCCGACGCAGGCGACGCTGATGTATCTGCGCGGCGTGGCGCGGGGTGAGACGGTCGATCTGATCCGGCGGCGAATCCAGTCGCTCACGGCGACGCGCTGTCCTGGGACGGGCTATTTGCAGCAGCTCATCGAGGATCATCCCGGCTCGCTGTTCCCGCAAATGCTGCAAACCGAGCGGCCGGATCGCGTGGCAGCGGCGCTGGCGGACGGCCAGATCGCGCTGTTTGTGGACGGCTCGCCCTACGCGCTGATCGCGCCGATCACGCTGTTCCACCTCATGAACGCCTCGGACGACACGTTCATGCGCTGGCAGTACGGTACGTTCGTGCGCGTCATTCGGCTGATGGGCGCGCTGATGAGCCTGCTGCTGCCCGGCATTTATGTCGCGGTGACATTGTTTCACGTCCATTTTATCCCGCTCAATCTGCTCACATCCATCGCCGAAACGCGCGCGCGCGTGCCGTTTTCGGTGCTTGTCGAGGTGGTTTTTATGGAACTGTCGTTTTATCTGATCAACGAGGCGGGCACGCGCATCCCCAGCCAGCTTGGCTCGGCGCTGGGCATTGTGGGCGCGCTGATTCTGGGGCAGGCCGCCGTCGAGGCCTCGATCATCAGCCCGATATTGATCATCGTCATATCGCTGACCGGCCTGGGCGGCTATGCCATTCCGAGCTACGGCCTGAGCGTGGGCGTGCAGATTGCGCGCATGGCGTTCGTCGTGCTGGGCGGGCTGCTTGGAATATACGGGCTGGTGCTGGGCGTGGCGCTGATGACCGGCTATCTGAGCCAGATGGAATCCTTCGGCGAGAAGTATCTCGCTCCGCTCGCGCCGCACTATCCGCACAACGGCGATATTGTGGTGCGCCTGCCGCTGTTCATGCAGACGCGCACGCTCTTCACCGTGGCGCTCGATTCATGGCTGCAAAGGACAAGGCGCGCCCAGCGGCCATGGAGGAAGCGCGCATGACCGGCCAGCGGCGGGGCGTCTGCGTGCTGGGCGCGGCGGCGGTGATGCTGCGCGTGTTCGTCATGACGGTGCTGGACGAGCCATATCTGCTCAACGCAGGTTGGCTAAGCACGCTATGCGGCGGCTTGATGGGGATGATCGCGCTTTTGCCCTGCCTGCTCGAGGGGCCGTCGGGGCGCGGCGGCTTTGAGACGCTTTCGGGCGGCGTGGGGCGCGTATCGGCGCTGCTCATCGCGCCGGTGCTGATTTATGACGCGGCGGCGGTGACGCGGCTGCTCTCGGGACTGGCGGCATATTCGGCGATGGCGAGCTTTCCGCTGTATGCGCTCTATCTGCCGGTGATCGGCGCGGCGCTTCTGTTCTGCCTGATGGGGCCGGGCGCGCTGACCGGCACGGCGATCATCTGGCGCAAGCTGGGCATTGCGCTGGGCGTGATTCTGCTGGCGACGCAGCTGGGTGATATGGAGATGACGAATCTCGTGCCGCTGCTGGGGCCGGGCGTGCCGCTTCTCTTCGAGGGCGCGTGGCGCGCGGCAGGGCTAACGGCGAGCCTGACGCTGGCGGCCTATGTGATGATGGGGCCGCGCGTGAAGGGCAAGGCGGCGTTTCCCGCGGCGCTCATCGGGGCGCTGATCATCGGCGTGCTGGGCACGGCGGCGTTTGCCATGCTGGTGCCCGCGATGCCGAGCGGCCCGGCGACGCGTCTGTTCCGCATGGAGGCGCTGATGGACAACGGGTTGAGCAAATTGTCGATGGAGCTGGTCTATGTGCTTTTGCTGGAGGGCGGCCTTGTGCTGACGGCGTGCTTTGAGACGATGGGCGCGTCGGCGTGCCTGATGCGGGCGATTTCGACCAGCCGCGCGGCGTTTGACCGGCCGGATGCGCGCGGAAAAGTCATAGCGATTGCGGTTTGCGCGATGGAAACGGCGCTGATTGTGTTTAATATGGCGGGGCGTGCGGCGATGCTGGCGGTCAGTACGTGGTATTATCCCGTCGCGCTGGCTGCGGTGGCGCTGGCCGCGGCGGAGGTGCTGCGGACGAAGAAGGGCGCGCGGTGAGTTTTTTTGATGGAAACTTGCGCGATTCTGCGGCGAGCCGCTGCTGCAATTGGGCAGTCGGGCGTTGCTCCGCGCTGACGCGGCGTTGGCTGCTTTTAGAGGATCGTGAATTGTGGGCCGGCGAAGGGCTGCGGCCTGCCGGTTGCAGCTCCGGCCGCAGCGTTTGTGCGCGCGGGAGGGAAAACGAATCCACCCGACATGCGCTAACCTTTCCTCAAGGGGAAGGATTTTGGAGCGCGCTTTCTGAAGCCCTGGCGACACAGCTTTCCCCTCTGCTTTGAGGCAGGCCTCGTCCGCGGGCGGGGAATGAGGCTGCTTTCCGCTGCGTTTGACGTTTCGTTCGAAAGGCATACGGGCGGTTGAGCGAATCTCGGGGTGTTGGGCGTTCGGTTTATGTCCGCCATGCGTTTCTATTCCGCCGTGGGTCGAGAGCGCCATGAGCGCGTTCGCAAAGGTCGTGCGTTTATCGAGTTTTGCTGCTTCACTGCGCGCTGGGGCGTTTCCTTATGGCGATCTCGGCGGAGAG
>SFOF01000304.1 GCA_004552515.1 Clostridiales bacterium | reverse complement strand
GCCGTAGCCGTGCGTCAGAACGCGCAGCTTCAGGCTGCCCCTTTCGGCGTTTTTCGGATAGGCCATGAAGAACGTCGCAAAATCGCCGTCCGGCGCCTTGATGCGCATATCGTACAGCTCGAAGCCGGTTAGATTTTCTCTTTCAAATCGCTCCTGGAAGAGGATTTCCGGCTCGGTATCGCGCACCTTCTGCTTAAGCTCGTCCCAGAAGGCGAGATAGTCGGTCGGCTCTTCCGTGCCCATCGTGATTTTGTCAATGGCTGCGCCCGCACCGCCCTCGAATATGTCGATTCCCTCGATGACGTTTTTGTTCTCGTCGCACGCCCTGGCGATGACGTGTACGAAGCCGTCGCGCCGGATCGACGTATCAAAGTAGAACCAGCCGTCCTCGGCGGGGGACGTGTACCCCTCGGTTTTTACGCCGTCCTCACCCTCGCAGGAATAGGCGATGAAGGGGACAGGCAGATATTCCGTCTCGGTCTTGACGCGGAGTTTGAAGGTCATTGTCTCGTTCGGCTGGTATTCGAGCGGATTTTTTGTCGTCGAGCCGACGAAATAAACGCGGTTCGTTTCCGAGACGCCCTTGAGGAAATCCCGGACGGCCTTTTCGGTCTTTTCTGTGCTGTTCATGGCGTGCCTCCTGCGGCTTTACTTGTGTTTGAGCATATTCTGCTTGAGCATCCACAGCTTCTCGGACAGATCGACCTTGTAGCGGTGGGGGTTGAGCAGACGCTTGTACTGATCCCAGAAGGAGTCCTTCTCGCGGCGGGCGTATTCGCAGATTTCCCTGAGCGACGGCGAATCATACACGCGCACGCCGTCCTTAAACACGGGCACCTGCAGCTCGCGGATGGTATAGTCGGTCAGCGTCATGTCCTTCCAGGTGTCCACCGGATCGAACAGATACAGCGGCTCGCGTTCGTCGTAGATTTCGCTCTCCAGCGCGATCAGGTCGGCCACGGCCTTGCCGTCTGCCTTGCTGTAAATGCGCAGCAGCTTCTTGATGCCGGGGTTGGTGACCTTGGCGGGGTTCTCGGTCAGCTTGATCTTGTTGACGATCTGTCCGTCCACGATCTCGGCGGCCAGCTTGTACACGCCGCCCAGCGCCGGGCAGTCGGAGGAGGTGATGAGCTTTGTGCCCACGCCCCAGGTGTCGATGCGCGCGCCCTGCAATTTGAGGTCGCGGATCAGATATTCGTCCAGATCGCCGGAGACACAGATCTTCGCGTTGGGGAAGCCGGCCTCGTCCAGCATACGGCGGGCCTCGCGGCTCAGATAGGCCAGGTCGCCCGAGTCAAGGCGGATGCCGAGCGGCTCGTGGCCCTGCGCGCGCAGCTCTTTGAACACGGTGATGGCGTTGGGCATGCCGCTCTTCAGGACGTTATAGGTGTCCACCAGCAAGAGGCACGCGTCCGGGAAGCACCTGGCGTACGCGCGGAAGGCGCTGATCTCGTCCGGGAAGCTCATGACCCAGCTGTGCGCGTGCGTGCCGGAGATCGGAACGCCGAACATCTGGCCCGTGAGCACATTGCTGGTGGAACTGCATCCGCCGATGACCGCGGCGCGCGCGCCGTAAATGCCCGCGTCGGGACCCTGAGCGCGGCGCAGGCCGAACTCCATGACCATGTCGCCCTGAGCGGCCTCGGCCACGCGGCTGGCCTTTGTGGCGATCAGCGTCTGATGATTGATGATGTTGAGCAGCGAGGTTTCCACCAGCTGCGCCTCGAATATGGGCGCGCTCACGCGGACAAGCGGCTCGCCGGGGAACACCATCGTGCCCTCGGGCACGGCCTGGATGTCGCCGCTGAAGTGGAAATGCCGGAGCAGATCCAGAAAGCCCTCGTCGAAGAGGTTCAGCGAGCGCAGGTATTCGATGTCGCTCTCCTCAAAGTGCAGGTTTTCGATGTAGTCGATCAGCTGCTCGAGACCCGCGGCCACGGCGTAGCTGGTCACCTCGGAGGTCTGGCGGTAGAACATATCGAACACCGCGCGGTTGCCCAGCATATCGCACTTGTAGTAGCCGTACATCATGGTCAGCTGATAGAGGTCGGTCATCATCGTCAGATTGCGCATGGTAAAATCACACTTTCTTTTCTCGTATTGTCGCGGGGGAGATATATAACAACACACCGGCCGCAGCAATCAACGCCGCCGATATGATCTGGCCGATAAACGCGCCGGCAAACATGGACACAAGCAGCGCCGCGCCGCCGAGAACCGCCAGCGCGCACAGCACGCCGCGCCGCCGCGTGACCCGGTAGCCGCGCATGAACCAGATCAGCGCGCCCAGCATGAAAAGGATGCTCAGCCACTGACTGACGCGCAGCGAGAGCAGCATCAGGCTGTCCGTGCGCAGCCCCTCCACCACGGCGCGCTCCGCACCGTAGAGGAAGAGATACATCGCGAACAGATCGCCCCGCCGGCGCACGCAGCCGCGCCCCTCCAGCAGGAGCAGAACCGCGAACACGATAAAGCACCACGCCGATTCATAGAAGAACGTGGCGTAATGCCACAGCCCATCCGCCTCGATAAACACGGCGGCGGGGAAGAAGCGCAGCGCGGGATTTTCGACCGCCGCGCCGTAGGCCTCCTGATTGAAGAAATTGCCCCAGCGGCCGATCGCCTGCCCCAGCACGAGCGAGGGCGCGCACAGATCGACCAGCGCGGCGAAGGAAATATGCCGATACCGGCTGAACAGGAACGCGGCCAGCAGCCCGCCGATCACGCCGCCGTATATCGCCAGCCCGCCCTCGCGCAGATTGAATATTGAAATCGGATGCGCGGCATAGCTTCGCCAGGCGAATATCACATAGTAAGCGCGGGCGCAGATCACCGCCAACGGAAGCGCCAGCAGCAGAAAATCGAGCGTCGTATCCTTCTTAAAG
>SFOF01000303.1 GCA_004552515.1 Clostridiales bacterium | reverse complement strand
CTCTCCGGCCTGTCGCTGCATCTGGACGAGGGCGAGTTTGCCACGATTGTCGGCTCGAACGGCGCGGGCAAATCCACGCTGTTCAACGCCATCGCCGGCGCGTTCATCGTGGACGAGGGTCACGTCGTGCTGGATGGACGCGACATCACGTTCATGCCCGAGCATCGCCGCAGCCGCGTTATCGGCCGGCTGTTTCAGGATCCGCTGCGCGGCACCGCCCCCCACATGACCATCGAGGAAAACCTTGCGCTGGCCTATCTGCGCTCCTCGCACGGCAACCCCTTCAGCCGCATAACCAAAAAGGACAAGGAGCTGTTCCGCGATCAGCTGAGTATGCTGGATATGGGGCTTGAGGATCGCATGAAGCAGAACGTCGGGCTGCTCTCCGGCGGCCAGCGTCAGGCGCTGACCCTGCTCATGGCCACCATGGTGCCGCCGAGTCTCCTGCTGCTGGATGAGCACACCGCCGCGCTCGATCCCGCCGCCGCCGAGAAGGTGCTCGCGCTCACCCGCCGCATCGTCGCAGAGAGTCATATCACCTGCCTGATGATCACCCACAACATGAACCACGCGCTCAATCTGGGCAGCCGCACGCTGATGATGTCGGACGGCCGCATCGTGCTAGACGTGTCCGGTGAAGAGCGCAGCAGCATGACCATCGATGACCTGCTGACCCGCTTCAAGGCCGGTGCCGGTCAGGCCATGGACAACGACCGCATACTGCTCTCCCGATAAGCAATGCGCAAACCGAACGCCCCGCCGCAATTCATTGCAGCGAGGCGTTTCCTTTATAAACTTGCACGCGCTTACGCGTCCCGATTGTCGATCGCGTACACAATGCAGCCGATGCCCGCGATCAGCGCAAATAATATCGCGCCGCCGAGAGTATCGCCCAGTTCTCAGCCGATCAGCACGCCGGCCAGCACCAGCAGGACGCTCCTGACCACCATCATCACGATGCGAAACCTGTTCATGCCCGCCCCTCGCTTTCCGTCAGTCCGCCGCCATGCTCAGAGCCTTGATGAGCGTCCCGGCGAAATCCTCTTCCTCCGCCAGCGTCTGGATGTGGACGTAGCACAGCCCGTACGGCGCGGGGCATCGCAGCGGCGCTTCGGCGACCGGGGCGCCGTTCAGGCTCAGGCGGGCGGTGGTTTCGTCATAGTCGATGCGCGCATCGATCCATCTGTCCCTCTCCACATCGCCGATGTCAAAGCGCACCGGCGCGAAATCGCCCACCGTCTCGTCGCAGGCGTTATACCAGCGATCGGTCAGGCACACGCGCACGCCCGCGCCCCGCACGCGCAGCCGGATATCGACATGGCCGCGCTTCGCCGCCGGGAAGTTCCACACAGCGCCCTGCTTTTCAAACATCAGCCGCTCGTCGTGTACGCGGGCGATCAGGAGCGCCTCCTCGAAATTGCCGTCGGGATCCTGGCAGAGCAGCGCGCCGGGCAGCCGGTTCCACGAGCAATGGCCGGAAAAGCCGCGATATCCGCCCGAATTGCTGCGCACATACATATGCGTCGTCACATGATCGAGTCCATAGCGGAAATTCTCCGCGCGCGCGGTTTCATAGAGCCACTGAGGATCGAAGATCATCATTTTGCGCGCGGCGACGTTCTGGCCGAAGGAGATCAGTACCTTGCCGAAGGGCAGCTCGAGCAGCTCGCCCTGATGCACGCTCTTGTCGCGCGAGGCCGTGCCGCCCGTGGATCGAAAATCGACGCGGTTGCGCAGGTCATTGAGATACAGCTCGCGGAAGCCCCTCCAGCTCCTGCCGTCGTCCTCCGATATGGCGAGGTGATTGACGTCGCGATTGGTGAACACATCCTCCCACACGCCGGTCTTTTCATCGCCGCCGAGCGCCGGCCACTGCGTCTCGTGATCCATTTCGGGCAGTGGCTGATTGTTGCACCAGAAGTGCAGGATTCTTCCGTCGGAGAGCTTATGCAGCACGGGCATGGTCAGCGTGCCATGGAAGAGAGACGGCTGAGGATCGCTCCACGTCTCGCCGCCGTCGTGCGAAAGGCGCATATAGTGAAAGTCCAGCGACGTGCGCTCGTGCATGAGCAGCGTGCCGTCCGACAGCTCGACCACCGTCGGCTCGCACGAATAGTCCTGCCAGCGCGTGCCCTTATGCGGCGGCGCGGGCACGAACAGCGGCGCGTGCGGCAGTTCACGGACGCGCCATGTCTCGCCATCGTCGTCCGAAATGGCCACGACGATGAACTTCTCCGCGTCGGGATAGCGGTATTCCGCGGCGATCAGCCAGCGATTGCGGCTGGCGATGTAGTAGGGCAGCTTCTGGAAGTGCAGCGTCTTGTCATACAGCCGCACGATCTTTTCAGCCGGCGCGTCGAAGCCCGCGCGGTTGATCAGCACATAACAGCCGTCCTCCGGATCGGGATAATCCGCCGGATAGGTCTTGCGCCCCTCCTGCGGATAGCACTGCATATACAGCCCCGTCTCGGGGCTGTAGGTCGCCTCGCCCAGCGCGTTTTCGGGCACGATGTGCTTTTTCCAGCTCAGGCCGCAGTCCGTGCTGGACAGATAGACGCGCTTTCCCTCTCTCTCGGGGTCGTCCTGCTCCTTCTGCACGCCGTAGACGCGGATCTCGCCGTCCGGCGCGGCGCAGAGATATTTGCAGGCGTTCTGCGGCGGCACGCCCACAATCACGGGCGCGTAAATGGCGCGCAGCGCGTCCCGATCCTCGTCGGAAAGCCGCGCGAGCATGGCCTGTCTGACGTCGCTCATCGTTTCATCCTCCTGCCGTTGTATGGACTGTCTCCATTATAGCGTACATACCGCGCGGCGGCAAGACATATTTCTTCCAAGGGTGACATTTCTCATCGCGCGTTCATTGACTTTTTCCGGCAAATGCACTAAACTGTAGCTAT
>SFOF01000302.1 GCA_004552515.1 Clostridiales bacterium | reverse complement strand
AGCGCATATGGCGCAGAGGACGGCTGCGCACCCGCAGAACCCGGTGCGCAGCCGGATGCACCGCTCCCGCCCCTCCCGCGCAGGCGGCTCCTGCCGCTCTGGCTGGCGGCGGGTCTGCTCGGCGCGGTCGCCTCTCCGGGTCCGACGCACCTCATGATCCTGTATACGACCGCTGGTATGGCCGCACATGCGGCGGCGCTGGCCGTGTCGCTGTTCGGCGTGGCTCTGATGGTCGGCAAATGCGTCTACGGCACGGCGTGTGACCGCTTCGGCGGCTATCGCATGGGCTGGCTCTTCGGCGCGATCCTCTGCAGCGGCCTTGTGCTCTGCGCCCTGGCCGACACGAAGATCGCGGTGATCATGTTCGCCGCCGTCGTGCTCTACGGCCTCGGCGTGGCCGCAATGGTGGTCGGCTCGGTCAGCGCCATTCTGGAAAACGACATTTTCCGCATGATCGCGTTCTCCTCGGCGGCGCAGATCGGCTATATCTTCATGGGCATCGGCATTTCGCCGGAGCTGGGCGTGCAGGCCTCGCTGCTGCATATTCTGACGCACGCGCTGACCAAGCCGCTGCTGTTTCTCTCGGCGGCGCAGCTCTCCGACGCGATGGGCGGCAGGAAGCGCTTCCGCGAGCTGCAGGGCGCGGCGCTCGCCAACCCGATCGCGGGCGCGGCCTTTGCCGTCGGCTCGTTCAGCATGATCGGCCTGCCGCTGACGATCGGCATGATCTCCAAATATCTGTTCGCGGAGGCGGCCTTCCTGAGCGGCGTGCGGATGATCCCGACGCTGCTGGTTCTGGCTGTGAGCACGGTGCTCAACGCATTCTATTTCACGCGCACGCTCATCCGCATCTATAACCGCCCGACGCAGGCCCTGCCGACGCATGTGACCCTGCGGCAGCAGCCGTCCTACGCGATCTCGGCGGCGGCGTTCTCGGGGATGATCCTGGCGCTCGGCATTGCCGCGCAGCCGGTCGTCTCGCTGCTGCGCCGCGGGCTGGAGCTGTTTTGAGTTATTTATAATGTATAAGAGGTGGAGCTGATGGATTCCGTTATGCTTTTGGTTTTGATCCTGCTGCCTGCGCTGGCGGCGCTGCTGCTGCCGCTTGCGCGGAGATTCCGCGAGCCGTTCGTGCTGGCGGCACTGCTGCTCGAGACGGCCGGGGCGGTCTGGCTGCTGCAAAAATCGGCGCAGCTGCATCTGTTCAACATGACCGCCGCGCTGCCCGTCGGGCTGAGGCTGGACGGCGTTTCAAAGCTGTTCCTGCTGATCGCCGCCGTGGGCTATCTGCTGGCGGGCGTCTATGCCTTCCGCTATCTGAAGGAGGGGCACGAGCGCTTCTTCCGCTTCTTCCTGCTTTCGCAGGCGGCGCTGGTGGGCATGTGCTTCGCGGAAAATCTGGTCACGATGTATCTGTTCTTCGAGATGACCACGCTGCTGTCCATGCCGCTCGTGCTGCATGACCGCACCGACGAGGCCATCCGCGCAGCGCTGAAATACCTGTTTTATTCCGTCGCGGGCGCGTTTTTGGGGCTTTGCTTCATCTTCTTCTATGCGCGCTACAGCCTGACGCTGCGCTTCGTCCCCGGCGGCGCGCTCGACGGCGCGGCCGTGCGGGGGCACGAGACGCTGATGCAGGTCGTGACCTTCCTCGGCATCGTCGGCTTCGGCGCGAAGGCCGGCCTCTATCCGCTGCACGGCTGGCTGCCGACGGCGCACCCGGCCGCGCCCGCCCCGGCCTCGGCCATTCTCTCGGGCATCATTGCCAAGGCCGGCGTGCTGGCGATCGTGCGCGTGCTGTACTACGCGGTCGGCGCGGATTTCCTGCGCGGAACGTGGGTGCAGACGGCGCTGCTGGCGCTGGCGCTGCTGACGGTCCTGATGGGCTCGATGATGGCCTACCGCGAAAAGCTGCTGAAAAAGCGGCTGGCCTATTCCTCCGTCAGTCAGATCTCCTATATCCTCGTCGGCCTGTTCGTCATGACGGCCGAGAGCGTCTCGGGCGCGCTGATGCATGTGCTCTTCCACGCCTGCATCAAGATTTGTCTCTTCCTCTGCGCCGGCTCGTTCATCGCCGTTGCGGGCAAGCACCGCGTTGACGAGCTGCGCGGCATCGGCAAGGCCATGCCCAAGACCCTCTGGGGCTTCACGCTGGCCTCGCTGGCGCTCATTGGCATCCCGCCCGCGTCCGGCTTCGTCAGCAAGTGGTATCTGGCTATGGGCGCGCTGGACTCCGGTCTCGCGGTGTTTTCATGGCTCGTGCCGGTCGTGCTGCTGATCTCGGCGCTGCTGACGGCGGGCTATCTGCTGCCGATCTCGATTGCGGGCTTCTTCCCCGGCAGGGATGCCGCACTCCCGCCGCGCAATGACGAGGGCGGCTGGCATATGTGGCTGCCGATCCTGCTGCTGGGCGCGCGCAACGTGATGGGAACGGGCTGGCGGGCCTGGGACGTGGCGGCGTTTACCACCTTCCTGTCCTGCTTTACCCGCCTGGCTACCAAGTCCTCGAGCGCGGCCAAGCTGTTTAACGCGGTGCACCGCGCCCAGGTTTCCTGGCGCAGGATCAGGCCGCTGATGCAGGACGTAAAGTCCCTGGAGCCGGTGCAGGCCGCCCCGAGCGCGCCGCTTCACGTGCGGGAGCTGGGCTTTGCCTATCCGGGCGGGGAAGAGATCTTCGCCGGACTCTCCTTCGACGCGCAGCCGGGCGAGATCCTCGGCGTGACCGGGCCGGTGGCCTGTGGCAAGTCCACGCTGGGCAGGGCGTTTCTGTGCGAGTATCCGTATCAGGGGAGCATCCGCTTCGGCGAAAAGGAGCTCTCCGGCCTGACCGAGGCGCAGCGCGCGGGCGTGGTCGGCTACCTGGGCCACGACCCGGAGCTGTTCAACGCCAGCGTGAGGGACAACGTGCTGCT
>SFOF01000039.1 GCA_004552515.1 Clostridiales bacterium | reverse complement strand
GCCTTCCTTTCCGTGTCGATATGGTTTTGGCTTTCAATAACAAGTGATAATCTATCTTTCGCCGCCGGCGGGGCTTTATCCTGCCGGACGGGGAATTTCCAGACCCATCAGAGCCGCCCCTTCAAATCCATGCGCTCGTGCAGCACGCGCATGACCAATACGGCGTCGCCCATGATCCTGTAAAATATGTTGTAGGGATGCGCGCAGAGGCGATAGTATTTCCGCACGACGCGCTTTCCGACGACGATCTCCGCGCCGGAGGCGGGAAATTCCGCGGCCTGAGCCAGCTTTTTCAGTATATCCTCCAGCAGCACGTCGGCCGCGTCGGGATTGTCAGCGGCGATGTACGCCAGCGCCTGATCGACGTCGTCCTGCGCGATGGGCAGGAGCTTAACGGTCATGGATGGCATGGCTTAACGCCCTCCAGTGCTCGGCGGCGTCCGCAAGCGCGATGGGCTGCGCGCCGGAAGAAAGCTGTTCCTCGGCCTCGAGCAGCTTCTCGCGCAGCTCCAGGCTGGCCTCGCGCCGGTTATAGGCCTCGATGCTCTGGACGACCAGATCGCCCTCGCCGTTCTTTGTGATAAAGACCGGCTCGCCGCTCTCGCGGCAGACGCGCGATATGTCGTTATACTCGTTGCGAATGGCTGTTGACGGACGAATCATCATGTCCATCGCCTCCTCCCGTCAAAATTCTATCATTTATCTGATAGAATTATAGCACATCCGCGCCGCATCTGTCAAATGCGGGGGACATATTGCCCCGTACGCCGGAGCGTGATATAATAATAGGCAGCTGCCGCCCATTACGCTTCGGGAGTGACCGATATGAAATACATCGCCTTGAGCGGCGCCGTGTGCGCCGGGAAAACCACGCTGCTGGGTCGGCTCATGGACGCGCTGGGCGAGCGCGCCGCCGCCCATGAGGAGCGCCCGCAGGACAACCCCTTCATCCGCGACTACTATGCCGACGCGCGCCGCTGGTCGTTCCACGCGCAGGCGGCGTTCCTCTCGCTCTATTTCGAAAAGCCCGACTGGACGCGCCGCGACCGCGAGTTCTTCTTCTTCGACCGCTGCCTGATAGAGAATCTGGTCATCGCGCGCTATCGCCTGCTCGAGGGCGAGCTGACAAACGACGAATACGCCGTGCTCGAGCGCATCGCCCGCGGCATGGAGGCGCTCATGCCGCCCATCGACCGCTACATCTATCTGCGCTGTCCCGCCGAAACGCTGGCCGAACGCCTGCGCACGCGCGGCTTGGACTACGAGGGCGAGCTGGGTCTGCGCTATGCCGAGCGGCTCAAGGCGCTCTATGACGACTGGGCGCAGACGCTGCCGCGCGAGAAAACGCTCGTGCTCGACGACGGCGGCTGGACGCTTCAGGACGTGCTCGGCTTCATCGACGCCTGAGGATTATACAAAGTATAACCAATTCCGCGCGCGCAATCCAGTATTGCGCTGTAAACACAATGCAACAAAATTATGACTCTTGAAACGGCCCGTGATAAGGAGGAAGAACCATGCTGCCCCAGGACATCCTGATACTGCCCAGCTATCTGAACACGCTGCTGCGCGACCGCTACGCCTCGCTGGACGAGCTGTGCGACGATCTTGACGAAGACAAAGCGCTCGTCACGGCGCGCATGGCGGCGGCGGGCTGGCACTACGATCCGGTGCATAATCAGTTCATGCGCTGCCGGCAGTAGGACGGCGGCCGCAGTGCGGCTTCCGCTCCGCTTCGCGCACGCAACCCGGCCGGCAGTGCCGGCTTCCACTTGCTGCCGCGCAATACAACACGACCTGCCTGACCATAGGTCAGAGTCAGGCAGGTCTCCAATTGTGCGAGTTGGTAACATCGATATACAGCCCGACCCGCCCGGCCAGCCGCAGTGCGGCCTCCGCTTATCGGAGCCGATCGGGTCTACCCGTGTACCCGGGTGACGAAGGCGCATATCCGCACCAACGCAGCCCCGCCGCAGCGTAAAGAGAGTCCAGAGAGGCCGCAGTGCGGCTTCCACACCGCTTCGCGCGCTGAAACCCTGGCTCCGCGGCGGTCAGCGCGAAATGGCGCTTTGCCAAAGGCCGCCCGTTCCGCGAAGGCCGCGTCGCTCTGCCGATGCGGGCCGATTTCCGCATCCATCCCCTTTCAAAAGGAGCGTGAACACCATGACCCTGCACGACGACGCCCTGCTGATCGCCCGCCGCGCGATCGACGCCGCCATGCCCGACGCGGCGGTTCGTCGAGCGCTGGCGGCGCATCGCGATTTTCTGAACGCGCCCGGACGGCTGATCCTCGTGGCCGTGGGCAAGGCGGCCTGGACGATGGCGCGCGCCGCCTGGGACGAGGCGGCCTTCGACGGCGGCGTGATCGTCACCGCACGCGGCTGCGCGCACGGCCCTGTCGGCAACGCGGCCATCATCGAGGCGGGTCATCCCATTCCGGACGAAATGTCGATCCTCGGCGCGGAGACGGCGCTCGAGCGCGTGCGCGGCCTGACGGAGCACGACCGCGTGCTGTTCCTGCTCTCGGGCGGCGGCAGCGCGCTGTTCGAAAAGCCGCTGATCGCGCCGGACGAGCTGGCGCGCATCACCGAGCACCTGCTGCGCAGCGGCGCGGACATCGTGGCGATCAACACCATCCGCAAGCGGCTGAGCGCGGTCAAGGGCGGTCGGTTCGCGCTGGCCTGCCGCCCGGCGCGCGTGCTGAGCCTGGTGCTGAGCGACGTGCTGGGCGATCCGCTCGACATGATCGCCTCCGGCCCCGCCGCGCCCGATACCAGCACGTCGCGGGAGGCGCTCGCGCTGGCCGGGCGATACGCGCTGCCCCTGAGCGACGCGGCCCGCGCCTGCCTGGCGCGCGAAACGCCCAAGGCGCTGGACAACGTGGAGAGCGAAATCATCGGCAGCGTGTCGCTGCTGTGCGCCTCGGCGGCGGACACGGCGCGCGCGCTGGGCTATGAGCCGCTGCTGCTCACCGACCGGCTCGACTGCGAGGCGCGCGAGGCCGGCGCGTTCCTCGCCGCGATGGCGAAAACGCACGCGGGACGCGGACGGCGCGCGTTCATACTGGGCGGCGAGACGGTGGTGCATGTGCGCGGCCGGGGCCTCGGCGGGCGCAATCAGGAGCTGGCGCTGGCGGCGGCGGGCGGTCTGAACGGCCTGAACGCGGCGCTCATGAGCGTCGGCAGCGACGGGCGCGACGGCCCCACCGACGCGGCGGGCGGCTGCGTGGACGGCGCGTCGCTGGAAAGATGCCGCGCCGCGGGCGTGGATATAGCCGCCGCGCTTGCGGACAACGACGCCTATCACGCCCTCGACCGCATCGGCGCGCTCATCCGCACCGGCCCAACGGGCACCAACGTGGGCGATTTAACCGTGCTGCTGATCGGCGGCTGACGGGGGCGCGGTAAAGCCAACGGGCGCGGAAAGCGGTGAGAGGATGCCGCCGCGAGACAAACGGTGCGAGAGCGCGGGGGACGAGCGGCGCGGCGTTTATGTGCGCTATCGCGGCGATGCGCTGCTCTGCTTTATATAATCATGAATCGTGGGCCGGCGCAATGTTGCGTTTGGCCGGTTGCAGTTCCGGCAGAAGCGTTTGTGCGCGCGGGGGCTGGTCTGCGCGGCGATGCGGCGCTTTGCGTTCGGACGCGCTGGCGGGAATATCGGTTCAGCCTTCTCTTCATTATGGAAGATGGCGTCTACAAGGGCGTTTCCCATACGCCGCGTTTCGCGGTTCGTTCGAGGTATGTTTAGGGCGCTATGCGGTGATGCGTGCGCTTCGCGTGCTGAGACACGATTCTGTTGGGAGGACATGCCGGTCATGTGGTTCTGTCGGGGCGTTTTGCGTTCGATCACGCCTGCTCTTTGCCGCATAGCGCCAAACAGGACGGCTTGCGGGATGTTTCGTTTCTATTCCGCCGTGGGTCGGGATCGCCGATAGTACGTTCTCAGTTGTCATGCGGTTATCCGGCTTTATGGGTTCACTTCGGGACTGTGCGTTTCCTTATGGCGATCCCAACTGGAGTGCGACCGAGGTTCGCTTATACGAAAAGAAGCGCCGCGTTGGGTGGGCGCTTCTCTCGCTATGATCTGCTGAGTCGATAGGATACCGCCGGGAGTTCGCTGGGGCTGAATGTGGAAGCCGCACTGCGGCCGCCCCAGACTGCGCCAAGGAGACTCGTCTCCCTGGACTCTCTTCATTTGATTCGCGGCGTGAGTGCGCTTTACGCGGCGAGGGGGACTCGGGTACAACGAAGACTTGCCAAACTCCAATTTATGGTTTGGCAAGTCGTGTGGCCGCGTGATCGCTCCTATTCACGCAAGCCTTTGAGTCAGGCCGCGCAAAGTGAAAACCGCACTGCGGCCCGCCGCGCCCGAAGCGAACGCTCTAGTTATGCCCCTTCATGTGCGGCGAGAAGATCAGCGCGTTCAACAGGCCGAACATCACCGCCGCCGATATGCCCGCCGCCGTGTTCACAATGCCGCCGGTGAACGCGCCCAGCAGCCCCTTCTCCTGCACGGCGCGCATCGCGCCCACCGCCAGCGAATAGCCGAAGCCCAGCAGCGGCACCGTCGCGCCCGCGCCCGCGAAATCGACCAGCGGCTTGTACACGCCGATCGCCGTCAGCATCACGCCCGAAACCACAAACAGCACAAGAATCCGCGCGCTGGTCAGCTTTGTGTGCATGAGCAGCGCCTGCCCGACGCAGCAGATCAGCCCGCCGACGGCAAACGCCTTCAAAAACGTCAAAAACAGCGCCATCATTCATCCACCTCCAATGCCACGGCGTGCGCCACGCCCGGTATGCTCTCGCCCTGCTGCGCGCTGGTCGTGCTCATCAGCGCACCCGAACCGATCACCAGCACGCGCTTCCACGCCCGCTTTTCCAGATTGTCGAGCGCCACGGCGCAGGTCACCGCCGCCACGCAGCCGCAGCCGCTGCCGCCCGCGTGAACGTCCTGCTCCTGATAGAACAGACTCGCGCCGCAATCCACCAGCTTTTCATCGTCGATTTCAACGCCGCGCTGAACGAGCAGCTCCTTTAAGAGATTCCTGCCGATATAGCCCAGATCGCCGGTAATGATCCGGTCGTAATCCGAAAAATCGCGCGCCGTGTCGATAAAGTGCGCCTGAATCGTATCCGCGACGGCCGGCGCCATGGCCGCGCCCATGTGGTTCGCGTCGGTCACCTCAAAATCGACCACGCGGCCGATCGTGCCGTGCGTCAGGCGCGCCTGCGCGGGCGCTTTTTCACGATCCACGAGCATGGCTCCCGCCGCCGTGGCTGTCCACTGCGCCGCCGGAGGGCGCTGCGTGCCCAGCTCCAGCGGGAAGCGGAACTGCCGCTCCGCCGTGCAGAAATGGCTCGACGCGGCGCACAGCGCGTTCTTGCGAAAGCCGCCCTCCACCATCGCGCCGCCGATCAGCGCGCCCTCGGCAAACGTCGAGCACGCGCCGTACAGCCCCAGAAACGGCCGCCCGAGAGAACGCGCCATAAGGCTCGAGGGCATGAGCTGATTGATCAGATCGCCCGCCGTGATCAGCTCGAGCGCGCTCACGTCCAGCCCGCCCCGCTCGAGGCAGAGACAGGCGGCGCGGCGCAGCATCTCGCTCTCGGCCAGCTCCCAGCTCTTCTGGCCGAGCAGATCATCGTCCAGAACCACGTCGAAGCGCCCGCCCAGCGGCCCCGCGCCCTCCTTTTTGCCCACGATCGACGCGCGCGCGCGCACCGCCACGCGATTCTTAAAAAGAAGCGTCTGTTTCATCCCGCAAGCCTCCCAATCAGCCAGTAGATCACGCCCACGACGATCGAGCTGGCGATGCCGTACACCAGCACCGGCCCGGCGATGACGAACAGCTTCGCGCCCACGCCCAATATCAGCCCCTCGCGCTTGAACTCGATGGCCGGCGCGGCGATGGAATTGGCAAAGCCGGTGATCGGCACGATCGAGCCTGCGCCCGCATAATGGCCGATGTCGTCGTAAACGCCAATTCCCGTCAGCGTCGTGCCCAGAAAAATCAGGATCACGCTGGTCAGCATGGCCGCGCTGCTCTCGCTCAGGCCCAGCCCCTTCTCGCCCCACAGGCTGATGAGCTGGCCGATCGTGCAGATCACGCCGCCCACCCAGAACGCGCGCAGATAGCCCTGAATATAATTGCTGTTGGGCGTGAGCGCCTTGACCATGCGGTCGTAGCGCCTATGTTCCTCATTGCGCATCTTGTTCACAGCCGCTTCTCCTCCCCCGCCGCGCGCTCCCCGGGACAGTCCTGCCGGCGCGGCGCGCCCCTGCGGGCCGGACAGATTTTCTGATCGCCTTTCATGGTGATGTCCTCCTTCCGCCAGAGTGCGCTTTGATGGGAAGGCCGTCGTCGCCGTCCGAGGAATTTTTTAAGGCGCACTCTAAATCTGCGGATAGTATGCGCGCTTTTGCCGCGTTTCATGAGGGCGAGATATATTGTTAACTTTTGAATTTCCGCAATTTTGCATTGACATTTTCAGACGGCGCTGGTATAATATCTCATGTTGTTGAAACAACGTGTGCCTGTAGCTCAGCCGGATAGAGTGCTTGGCTACGAACCAAGAGACCGGGGGTTCGAGTCCCTCCAGGCACGCCACAGACAGTCGAGCGATGGCTCGGCTGTTTTTTTGTATTCTCATGGATTTTCGACGGAGCGGACTGCGCATCGGGGCGCGCATCGGCTGCCAGAGCGCAGTCCGGCATCCAGCGGATAGGCCAAACGCGCGGCGATTGCGCCATGTACCCCACGCCCATTCGCGGCGCACTTCGGCTGGCAAGACGCGAGGAAGTCAGAGCGCCTCTTGCCTCCGGCGGATGGACAAAGCGCGTGGCTGTTGTGCCATGCGTCCCACACACATCCACGGCGCGCTTCACCTCTGCCGCGCCGCCCGCGCTGAAGCGGACGCAAACCATTCATTTCACGCGATATACCGCGCCCCAAACGCGGCGCTGATTATAAAGGAGGACTCTGCCATGACGTATTCAATCATCGATTTCGGCGCGGCCGCGGGCGGCGAGACGCTCTGCACTGCCGCGATTCAGGCCGCCATCGACGCGTGCGCGGCTGCGGGCGGCGGCCGGGTGGTCGTGCCCGCGGGCCTTTACAGAACCGGCACGATCTTTCTTCGGAGCCATGTGGAGCTGCACCTTCAGCACGGCGCGCGCCTGAAGGCCAGCACGAACCTTGACGATTACAACGCCGACGACGCATACCCGCAGAACAGCGGCTGCGCGAACGAGGGCTGGAACGCCAAGCACCTGATCCTCGCCATTGAGTGCGAGGACGTGGCGCTGACCGGCACGGGCACGATCGACGGCAGCGGCGAAACGTTCTTCGCCGACGAGGTAAAGCCTCTGCGCTTCGGGATGTACGCCTGGCGCAAGGGCTTTCTGCGCGAGCGGGACACGGTGAATCTGCGCCCCGGCCAGATGATCTGCTTCATCGAATGTCGCGGCGTAACCGTGCGCGATCTCACGCTGACCGCGTCGCCCTGCTGGTGCTGCTTTTTCCACGGCTGCGACGACGTTCAGGCGCGCGGGCTGAGGATTTTCAACCCGCCCTACGCGGCCAACACCGACGGATTGGACATCGACACCTGCCGCCGCGTGACCGTGTCCGACTGCATCATAGACACCGGCGACGACGCGATCGCCATCCGCGGCTCGGCGCGGCGGCTGAAGGACAAAAACCGCTGCTGTGAGCACATTGTCATCACGAATTGCGTGCTGTCCTCCGCGTCGAGCGTGTTCCGCATCGGCGTGGGCACGTTCCCCATCCGCCATGTGCGCGTGTCGAACATCACAATTCCCTACGGCGGCATCGGCGTGAATTTCTGCGTCGAATGGGGCGGCGTGGCTGGAACGCCGGTCGAGGACGTGCATTTCGACGGCGTGAGCGCGGGCGAGGTCGGGCTGATGACCGAGGTGTACGTCGCCCACGGCACGCCCGTGCGCCATGTCACGCTTTCGCATTTCAGCGGAAACGTGCTCTCGGCGGTCAAGCTCCTCTGCAAAACGCCCGGCGCGGTCAGCGATTTCGCGCTCTCCGATATGGATTTTAAGCTCCATCACGACACGCTCTCCTGCGGCGACGATTGCGCCGAGACGCGCGGCCCGTCCTATATGCGCTGCGAAGGCATCGAGCGGCTGCGGCTGACCGACTGCCGCGTCGAGGCCGAGCCGGACGTGATCGCCGAATGGCCCGATCCCGTGCGCATCGACGAAAACGCGCGGCTGGAACGCTGCTCCTTTCCGCGATAGGCAACGCATCGACATCCGCACTTCGCCCACGCGCGTGATTCGCAATGGCGCGGCAAGAGCGCGGAACCGGGCCGCCAGGGAATCGCATCCTCCCGTCCTTCGGATTCTCGCCGGGAGAACGGCAAAAAATCCTTGCCAAATTTCGACTTGTGGGTTATGATATAATATATGTTGTTTCACCGCCGCACCGCACAGGGACGCGCGCGAATCGAAACGGCATTTCCCCCGATTGAAAGGAGACGCTGCTATGCGCGCGATCAATCTTTCCGCCCCCGCGGGCAACGCCACGCCGCTGATCGTACGGGCGCTGCTGGACGCTTCCGAGGGCGATACCATTCGCTTAAACGGCGGCGTATGGCATTTTTACGAGGACGGCGCGTGCGAGCGCTATGCCGCGCCCTCGAACAACGCAAACGGCATTAAAAAGATCATATTTCCCCTGATCGACAAGCGCAATGTGGCCGTCGATGGCGGCGGCGCGACGCTGCTCTTCCACGACCGCGTGTTTCCGTTCGTCGTCAGCGGCTGCGAGGATGTGCGCGTCGAGAATGTGACGATCGATTTTTCGTTCCCGCGCTACGCCGTGGCCACGGCGCTCGAGAGCGACGAGCGCGGCTTTTCGCTGCGGGTGGACGAGGCGCGTTTTCCGTGGTTCGTGCAGGACGGCTGCTGGGCGTTCCGGGCCGGCAGCGCGCTGCGCACAACGGCTGAGAAAAAGTTCTTCCTCGCGGGCGGCATGAAAAACCGCGTCTGCTGCTATCTGGCGGCGGGCGACACGCGCGATCCGCTGTTCAATCTCGCCGCGCCGCTGGTTCGCGCCGACGCGCGCCGAACTGAAGCGAACGTCGTGCGGCTGGATTACCGCGAGAATTCCGCGCGCGTCGAGCTGGACACGGGCGCTCAGATGATCGTCAGCAACGACGAAAACCGCGAAAACGACGTGTTTTTCATCGAAAACAGCGCGGGCGTGACGGCGCGCTCCGTCACAATCCTGCGCGGCGCGGGCATGGGCTTCATTGGCCAGATGTCGCGCGACATACTGCTCGAAAACATATCGGTGCATCCCGTCCCCGAGCGCGGCGAGCCGTACTCGATCACGGCGGATATATTCCACTTTGTGAACTGCGACGGCGCGCTGGTCATCCGCGGCTGCGACGTATCCGATTCGCTGGACGACGCGGTGAACGTCCACGGCGTATACACGCGCGTCCAGACGGCGGGCGAGGACAAGCTGATGCTGAGGCTCGGCCATCAGGAGCAGTACGGACTGAATCCCTACCGGCGCGGCGACCGCGTGCGCGTGACGAAGGGCGACGGCTCGGACGTGCGCGGCTATTTCACCGTAACCGAGTGCGTGCTGTGCAGCGACGACCAAACGCTGGCGATGAGCTATGAAAACGCGGACTGCGCAATCGAACCGGGCGACTACATCGACAATCCCGGTCGCGCGCCCGAATTGCTGATCGAGGACTGCCGCTTCGAGCGCTGCCCGCGCGTACTGCTGGGCAGCAGCCGCAAAACAATCGCGCGGCGCAATCATTTCGCGCTGAACGGCGCGGTGGCGGTGATCGACGGCATGGCGTACTGGTACGAGGCCGGTCTGGCGACCGACGTGCGCATTGAGGACAACACATTCGACCACAGCGGCCTGAAGGACGTGGCGGCGATCACGGTGATTCTGCGCACGGAAACCGAAACGCGGCGCGCGCACAAAAACATCCGCATCGCAAACAACCGCGTGACCGGCGCGAAGGCGCTGCTGGACGCGTCCCACGCCGAGGGCCTGACGATCGAGAACAACATGCTCGAGGATACCGCGGGCGAGATTCGGCTGCGCGGATGCGGAAATGTGCGCATCGACGCGTAAACGCGCGGAAAACCGGCGCGGCTATAGGGCGATTGCCCCCTATGAAGCGTGGGGACGGGCCGCGTCAGCTTTTTAAGATATACTCCGCGCCGCCGTGCGGAAGTGCGCCGAGGGATACATTCCGTGAGCGCGGACAACGCGGCGGAAAGCATGGCTTCGAGACGAAAGGACAGCTATGCTCTCTGCCGCCCTGGGTGCTTCCGAAACGGCCTTCAGCGCATGAATGGGCGACGCAGACTCCGCACGAGCAAAGAGCGCATGAAAATAAACGGACTGAGCGGGGCAGAAAAGCGCGCTCCGCAGCGAGGATTTGATTGAAATGAGCAGACTTTGGGTTCGACTGATAAAGAACCACCGCATTGCGCGGCAGGAGATCGTACCCTGCCCGTGGGGCGATCAGCACGAGGCGCTGCGCGAGGCGTGCCACACGCTGGACGTGCCCTTCCCCATCTGGCTGGACAAGCACGAGAATGAATTTGAGACGTTCCGCCACACGGCGTTCACCGACGATCATTTCGTCGAATCGATTCCCTTCGACCGCATGGAAATCGAGTTTCTCGACGACACGGGCAAGAAAAAGCGCAGCACCGATCCCCGAAATTATTTCTAGCGAACGTGCCAGCTTCCACTTTGCGCGACCTGACTCAAAGGCTTGCGTAAGTAGGAGCGATCGCGCGGCCACACGACTTGCCCGGCCAGCCGCAGTGCGGCCTCCGCTTATTGAAGCCGTTCAAGTCTCCGTTGTACTCGATAGGCCCTCGCCGCGTGAAACGCACCCACGCCGCGAATCAAATGAAGAGAGTCCAGAGAGCCAATGGCTCTTTGGCGCAGGTTTGGGGGCGCGCAGCCCCCAACGAACTCCCCGCGGAAAACATGGCAAAGCCAATGTGCTTGCGCAAAAGCGCTCTTACGCCGCGCCGCCGACTCCGTTCCCTCGTCCCCTCGTCGTCTCCGCGTTCTCTCCGTCTCCTCCGTTCTCCGTCGGGATCGCCATAAAGAAACGCACAAACCCGAAGTAAACCAGCCAAGCCCGATAACCGCACGGCAACCCGAGAACGCACGACCGGCGATCTCGACCCACTGCGGAACAGGAACGCAACATTCCGCAAGCCGTCCTGTTTGGCGCTCACGCGGCAAACAGCAGGCGTGATCGAGCGCAAAACACTCCAACAGGAACGTATGCCCGGCGTAAACCGAACGCAAAACGCCGCAATAGAGCATCATCGCCGCGCAGAACAGCCCTCCGCGCGCACCCAGGCTCCGGCCGGAGCTAAAACCGGCCAAACACAACATTGCGCCGGCCCACAATTCACGCGCATACAACGACGCGAAAACGCAGCGCCGCGTCAGCGCGGAAGGGCATATGTCCATCCGGAAGGCGCGCCGCGCTCTGCGCGATAGCCTGGGACAGCCCCCGAACGGAAACGCGCGCCGCTCCGGCGATAACCTGGAGCAGTCCCTCTGCTGCGGCGTGCGCCGGTTCAGCGGCTCATATGAATTGGAAAGAGCCGCTCGCCTGCCCGTGTATCCGGGCGGCGGCACGGCATAAATCTCCCTACATAAAATTCATCATATGGAGGATATATCACCGATGGAACTGATAGACGGACGCCGGGCGCAGGAGCGCGCCGGACATTTGATCGAGGATCTGTTCAGGGCGCTCGAAAGAGACGGTCGCGACGAAACGCGCTCCCGTCTGGAGCGGGCGCTGCGGCTGTGGAGCGAATGTCGGATCCACCCCGAGATGCGGCTGGCCGTCTCGCGAGACGACGGCGCGCTGCCCGACTGCGAGGGCGCAGTGCTGACCGCGCCGAGAAGCGCGCCGCCCGCCTACGACCGCCTGCCCGCCGCGGAAAGCCAGACAGTGCTCTTTGGCGCGGACGGACTGATCCGGCCTGAAATCTCGCGCGCGGGACTGGAGGCGCTCAAGGCGCAGCGCACGGCGTTCGTGCTGCTCTCGGGCGGCGCGGGCACGCGCTATGCCGATTCCTCCGCCGCGCTGCGGGAGGCGCGCGAACGGGGCGATCTGACGGACGAGCAGCGGGACGCGCTGAACGTATTCCGCGCGGTTTACGGCGACGTGGACGCGTGCCTGACGCGCAGCAAGCTGTTCGCGCCGATGGGCTGCGTTACGGGACGCGGGCCATTCGAGATCAACATGGAATCCATCGCCGAGCTGATGGAAAAGACGCATGCCGACGTGCCGGTGGTGGTGTTCGTGGGCGATTCCACGCGCGAGGACGTGGCGCGCCTGCTGGCCGTGCACGACAGCTTCGGCATACGCCGCCTGGCCGTGATCGATCAGGACATGGCGCCCTTCGTCCGCGAGGAGGACGGCGCGCTGCTCGAGACGGCGGACGGCGCGGCGTGCGGCGCGAACGGCGGCGGCGGCATCGTCTATTCACTGGGCCATGCGCGCCCCACCGACGTTCACGGCCATGCGCTCTACGATGGCACGGTGCTGGAATGGTTCGATTCGCTCTCCGTCAGCCGCGTCATCTTCAGCCAGACCGACGACGCCAAGCGCCCCGAGGTCTATCTGGGGCTGTGCGCGGCGGGCGCGGAGGACGGCGTGTCGGTGGCCGCGTCGGGCAGCCGCTATCCGACGGTCATGGCGGACGGCAAGCCGCTTTTCCGGCTCGGCTCGCTCTGGAGCGACGGCGCGGGCGCGCTGTGCTGCACAGAATTTGCCGAACTGAAGCCCGGGCAGGTCGAGCTGCTCACCTGCGAGAACCATCCGGACGGCTACGCCGTGGCCAACACGGGGCTGTATCTGGCCGACATCGAGCTGATACGGCGCGTGATCGCGTCGGGCCTTTTGGGTATCCATTTCCAGCGCCGCAAGAAGGAGCGCGGCGCGGACGGCGCGCTGCACGAGGTGACCAAGTTCGAATATTTCATGCCCGATCTTCTGGGCGTGGCCTCGCAGCTGGGCGCGAAGTGCCGCATCGCCCTGCTGCGCGACACGGCGAACCTGACCGGCCCGCTGCGCAACCTGACGGTGGACGCGCTGCCGGCGAAGGACATCTACAAGCTGGCTCTGGCGCAGCTGGCGAAGCTCTACTGCGACATAACGCTGGCGCGCGCGGCGGGACTGACCGTCGAGGACGGCGCGCTGATCGAGCTGGGGCCGTTCGCCCATGTGACTGCCGAAAAGGGCGCGCGCGTCGCGAAGGACGCACGGCTGTATATTGGCGGCGCGGCGGGGCATCCGATCAAGGTTTACATTAAGCGCACCGCCTGCATTGAGGGCGAACTGCGCGTTACATCCTCCGCCGTGATCGAATAGGCCGCCGATTTCAATTATATATGATTCGCTTTCCGGCATTTGTCGGGAAGCGGATTTTTTGTGCGCCGGCGAAACATTCAAGGAATAAAAAAACTAAATTTGAAAATGCAAAAACATTGATTTTAATGGCAGCCGATTTTGAAAGATATATTGAAAATTGTCTTATCTCTGCGCTATAATGTATGCATACACACTTTCTTGCAATAATGAAGGAGGCCATCATGAGTATCCTTGATTTTTTCAGAAAAAGAAAAGCAGCACAACCGCAAGCCGAAAAAGAAACCAGAGCGGTGCCTCTCGAACAATGCGATATTGCCATTGCAGATAGAGTCGAAGCTGTTTCTCCAACTCCAGAAAAGACTCCACTAAAACATGGCATAGCATTTTCAAAACAAATCGAACTTGATTCTCAAAGTGAAGGCAGTATAAGGAACTGCTGTATTGCTTTTGATGTTGAAACGACAGGAT
>SFOF01000301.1 GCA_004552515.1 Clostridiales bacterium | reverse complement strand
GAGAAAAACTGTTTACAGCCTATTATAGCACAGCCGCGCCGAGTCATGGGTTAAACTTTTGAAGCGGAAATGCGGCGCGCCTTTTTGTCGAACGCTTGGCTGTCATTCGGCAAAAGAAGCCCTCCTTCGCCCAAGGAAATATATTTATAACAATCGAAAAGAAAGAGAAGTGAAGAGACGGGAGGTGTCTGACTTGCTGCAATACGAAAAAAAGAACGGGATATTGCTGGTTCGCCTGTCGGGCGAGCTGGATCATCACTGCGCGGCGGCCATCCGCGAGGAGCTGGACGCGCTGATCGACCGCAGCGACGCGCGGCGGCTGGTGTTTGACCTGAGCGGGCTGACGTTCATGGACAGCTCGGGCATCGGCATGATGATCGGCCGCTATAAGCGGATGCGCAGCCGCGGCGGCACGATGGGCGTCATGGCGGGCGACGCGCGGATCGAGCGGATGATGGAATTGTCGGGGCTGTATCAGATCGTCGATAAGCTGGCGTAGGAGGACAATATGGAGATAGTGAATGAAATGCGGCTGGACTTTCGGTCCTGCCCGGAAAACGAAGCGCTGGCGCGCATGGTGATCAGCGCGTTCATCATGCCGGTCAATCCCACGCTGGAGCAGCTGGGCGACGTTAAAACGGCGGTGTCCGAGGCCGTGACAAACGCCATCGTCCACGGCTATCGCGGCACGAGCGGCCTGGTACGCGTGCGGGCGTGGCTGGACCGCGCGGGCGGCCTGACGGTTGAAATTGCCGACAAGGGCTGCGGCATAAAGGACGTCGAGCAGGCGCGCCGGCCGTTTTACACCACGATGGAGGAATCGGAGCGCTCCGGCATGGGCTTTACCGTAATGGAGACGTTCATGGACGGCGTCGAGGTGTTCTCCCAGCCGGAGCACGGCACCATTGTGCGCATGAGAAAGCAGCTGACCGCGCCCTGTACGCTTGCGCGGGAAGCATGACAAGGGAGACGCGCAGCGATCACGAGCTGATCGAAGCCATACGCCGGGGCGACGAAGCGGCGATGTCGGCCATGATGGAAAAGCACGACGCGCTGGTGCACTATGTCGTCAAGCGATTTGAGGGACGCGGCCGGGAGCGGGAGGATCTGGTGCAGCTGGGCCGCCTCGGGCTGATCAAGGCGGTGCGCAATTTTGATCCGGAGAGCTATCAGGTGCGCTTTTCGACCTATGCCGTGCCGCTCATCATGGGCGAAATCCGCCGATTTCTGCGCGACGACAATCAGATCCACGTCGCGCGCTCCATCCGCGAAAACGCCGCGCGGCTCATGCGGCTGCGCGAGGAGCTGGGCGACGACACGCCGGTGGACGAGCTGGCGCGGCGGCTGTCGCTGTCGAGGGAGGATACGCTGCTGGCCATGGAATCGGGCTATGCCGTGCGTTCGCTCAGCGAGCCGCTTGCGGGCGACGGAAGCCTTTTGCTCGAGGACACCATCGGCGAGGACAAAACGGGCGACGTGCTCATGCGCATCGATCTGGAGGCCATGCTCGGCCGGCTCGAGCCGAAGGAGCGCGAACTGATCAGGCGGCGTTATTTTCTCGATCAGACGCAGACGCGCATTGCCGCCGAGCTGGGCATGACGCAGGTGCAGGTGTCCCGCATGGAGAGCCGCGTGCTCAAGCGCCTGCGCGCCATGACGGGATGACCATAAAAAAACGCCGCGCCGGAGGAATGTATCCTCACAGGCGCGGCGTTTTTTCGGTTCGGGTTAAGGCTTATGATTTTTATCCAATGCTTTAGCGAAGAGGTCAAGCGGTTTGGCGGCAGGGCCGCAGAGCTGAAAAATGCTATGCGCCGCCAGCGCAATTCCGACGAGCATAGGGAAGAACGTCCGGGCGCTTATGAGTTGCTCTTCACGAACGCCTCGAGCGTCTGGCCGGTTTCGTGGATGCGGGTCGCGATTTCCACGCCGACATAGCGGTAATGCCACGGCTCATAGCTGATGCCGGTTTCGTCGGCCTTGTTGGCGGGATAGCGCTGGATAAAGCCGTATTCATACGCGTGCTGGCACAGCCAGGCGTATTGCGCCGTGCTTTCAAAGCCGCCGGTGTTCTCAGCGGTCACGTCGAAGGCCAGTCCGGTCTGGTGCTCACTCGCGCCGGGCAGCTGCGCCTTGCCGGGTTCGCTGGTGTTGTAGATTTCCTGCTGGCGGTTATAATCGCGGTATCCGCTGGTGATGATAAAGCCGTTTACGTTGTCGGCCTCCGCCGCGGCGAACATCCGCTCCATCGCCTCGTAGGTTTCGCGCGTGAGCTGTATATCAACGTTGGCCAGGCGGAAGGAATGGCGCTGTTCGTAGAGCGTCACCAGCCCCTCGGGCACATAGTCGGCGGCCAGCCGGTGCGCGTCGTTGACCAGCAGTACGTTCGTCCTGACGCGCGTCGAATCCACGCCCATATGCCAGCCCAGCACGAATGCGGCCGCGACCAGCAGCGCCATGACCAGCGAGCGCAATGCCACGGAGCCGTTTTTCTTTGAAGGTTGTTTCTTAGACAATGGTTATTCACCTGCTTTCGCAATGAGATCGTGTCCATTATAGAACGCTTCGACAAAAATTGCAAGCATGGGGAAGAGCGCGCATGAAAAAGCGCCGCCGCGCTCCGAACGGATCGGAAACGCGGCGGTATAGTGGAGGTGGAAACGGGCTTATTCAGTTGGAAAGGCTTCGATTACACGCCTTCGGTGCGGACGATGAACTGCACGCTGCCGGTCTGGCCCTCGGCGATGCCGGCATAGGAGGTGTAGCCGCGCGCCATGTCGATGACGGCCTGCGCGTGATCCTTCAGGCTGGGCAGATCCTCGTCGATGAAGGCCAGCAGCTTGTCGATGGCCTTTTCGTTGAACTCGGTCAGGCCGTCCTTCAATTCGCCCATGCCGTCATAGAGCTGGCTCGCGCCGTC
>SFOF01000300.1 GCA_004552515.1 Clostridiales bacterium | reverse complement strand
CACGCCTGTTAAGGAGTTCGACATACTGGGCATTACGCTTCAGTATGAAATGAGCTATTCCAACATACTGGCCGCGCTCGATCTGGCCGGCATTCCGCTGCGCGCCGCCGATCGCACGGACGGCCCGTTCGTCGTGTGCGGCGGCCCCTGCGCCTATAATCCCGAGCCGCTCGCGCCGTTCGTCGATTTTTTCGCGCTGGGCGACGGCGAACGCAACACGCACGAATACATCGACGTTTACAAAAAATGGAAGAAGAGCGGCGCGCCCCGCGAGGAATTCCTCAAAATGATCGTGGGCATCGAGGGCATTTACATTCCCTCGTTCTATGACGTCGCCTACAATGAGGACGGCACGCTCAAGTCGGTCACGCCCAAGCCCGGCACTGGCGCGCCCGAGGTGTGCTTCAAGGCCATGGTGAACGATCTCACCGCCGCCGATTATCCCGAGCAGCTCATCGTACCCTACGGAGAGGTCGTCCACAACCGCATCATGCTCGAAATTTTCCGCGGCTGCACGCGCGGCTGCCGCTTCTGTCAGGCCGGCATGGTCTATCGCCCCGTGCGCGAGCGCTCAATGGATCGCCTGCTCGAGCTGGCCGAAAAGCTGGTCAACGCCACCGGCTATGACGAAATCTCTCTCATGAGCCTCTCCAGCGGCGATTATTCCTGTCTGCCGGATCTGGCGAAGGAAATGGTGCAGCGCTTCTATGAAAAGCGCGTGTCCATATCGCTGCCCTCCCAGCGCATCGACAACTTTCTCACCGATACGCTCAAGGAGACGCAGAAGGTCCACAAGACCGGCCTGACTCTCGCGCCCGAGGCCGGCACGCAGCGCCTGCGCGACGTCATCAACAAGGGCGTTACGGAGGAAGATCTCATGCGCTCCGTACGCGAGGCGTTTGAAAACGGCTGGTCGTCGGTCAAGCTGTATTTCATGCTTGGTCTGCCCACCGAAACCGACGAGGACGCGATGGGCATCGTTGATCTGGCCGAAAAGGTGCGCCAGGTGTACTTCAGCATCCCAAAGGGGCAGCGCGCGCCCGGTCTGCACATCACGGTCAGTGCGTCCGTGTTTGTGCCCAAGCCGTTCACGCCCTTCCAGTGGTGCGGCCAGATCACTGAAGAGGACGTCGTGCGCCGCCAGCAGCTGATCAGACAGGCCATCGCCAAGCTCAAGGGCGTTGACTTTAAGTATCACGCGCCCGATCTGAGTATGCTCGAGGCCACGTTCGCGCTGGGCGACCGCCGCATGGCCGACGTACTGGAGCGCGCCTTCCGGCTGGGCTGCCGCTTCGACGGCTGGAGCGATCAGTTCCGCTTTGATCTGTGGCTCAGGGCGTTCGAGGAAGCGGGCGTCGATCCGGCGTTCTTTGCCAATCGCGATAAGGCGCTGGACGAGTGTCTGCCGTGGGATCACATCGACGCGGGTGTGTCGAAGGAATTTCTGCTGCGCGAGTGGGATAAGGCGCAGCGCGGCGAGCTGACGCACGACTGCCGCAAGGGCTGTGTCGGCTGCGGCGTAAAGCGCTATAAGGGGGCGTGCGTATGAGGATCATCTATCGCTTTGGCAAGCTGGGGCGGCTGCGCTACATCTCGCATCTGGATCTTCAGCGCTTTATGATGCGCGCTCTGCGCCGCACCGATCTGCCCGTTTCCTATTCGCAGGGCTTTAACCCGCACCCGCAGATGTCGTTTGCCTCGGCGCTGGCGATGGGCTGGGCCAGCACGGCCGAGCTGATGGACATAAAGCTCACCGGGAGCGTCGAAATCGATCACGCGCTCGAGCAGATGCGCTCGGCGCTGCCGCCCGAGATGCCGGTCTATTCCTGCCGCCTGGTTGAGGATAAGCATCCGGCGCTGATGGCCAATCTGATCATGGCTGATTACCGCATCGAGATCAAGGGGCCGGACGCGGAGAAAATCATGGGCGCGATCGACGGCTATCTGGCCGAGGAAACGGTCATGGGCGTGCGCAAAACCAAGTCCGGCGAAAAGGAAGTCAACATCCGCCCGCAGACGATCGCCCTGAGCGCGCAGGACAACGTGCTTTACGCCCGTCTCATGCTGACTCCCGAGGACACGCTCAAGCCCGACACGCTCGTGGGCGCGCTGGCCGCGCGATCCGGCGCGGTCGATTATGAAGGTTCAATTTGCCGCACGGCGCTGCTCACAAGGCGCGAGGGCGGCGAGATCGTCGATCTGATGGAGCTTTAATAAGAGCCATGATGAAGGATATTCTGATCGAGTCAAACTGCGGCCAAACCCGCCTGGCCGCGCTGGAGGACGGCGAGCTGTCCGAATATTACGTCGAGCGGCGCGGCCAGGAAAAGTTGGCAGGCAACATCTATCTGGGCCGCGTGGCCAACATACTGCCCGGCATGCAGGCGGCCTTTGTGGACGTGGGTCTGGACAAAAACGCCTTTCTGCACGTCGGCGATATCCAGATCGACAAATCCGATTTCGGCGGCGATTCGGAAAAGGTGGAGCGCCAGCTCTCTGGCCAGTCCATCGGCAAAATGCTGCATATGGGACAGGAAATCCTGGTGCAGGTCATCAAGGAGCCGGGCGGCACAAAGGGGCCGCGCATATCCAGCCACATCACGCTGCCGGGCCGTCTGGTCGTGCTGCTGCCCACAGTGGGCTATATCGGCGTATCGCGGCGCATTGAGGATGAGGACGCGCGCGCTCATCTGCGCGCCATGGCGGAAAGCTGCCGGCCCGAGGGCATGGGGCTAATCGTCCGCACAGCCGCCGCGGAAGCCGCGCAGGAGGAAATTCGTCAGGATGTGGATTATCTCCTGAAGCTGTGGCAGTCCATTCAGACGCGCGCCGCGCATTTGAGAGCGCCTGCGCTCGTTCATCGCGACGAAAGCCTGGTCTACCGCAGCGTGCGCGATATGCTCTCGCCGCTGGTGAACAGGCTCGTGCTG
>SFOF01000299.1 GCA_004552515.1 Clostridiales bacterium | reverse complement strand
TTGCAAGCAAAAGAACTGGCGGAGAAACTACCTTCCGTCAGTTCTTTTGCTTTTCATTTCATCGCCGTTCGCGTCCTCACGCCGACAATCCCATCCACGACCAGCCCTGCCGCCTTCTGGAACCCCCTCGCCGTCCGGCCCCAGATCATACCCGCGCCTGAGGTTCTTCACCGGCTCGGAATACGGATTGACCTCTTTCTCCTCCCCTGCGCTCGCCCCGAATCCTTCGCTTCATACGCGCAGCCCGGCAGCTTGTACCAGTGCTGCCACGGCCGCTTTTTCAGCTCCGTATCGGCGATCAGGCCGCTCGCTGGCAGTCCGGCCATGTCACTCACCGCGTTGCGGATCAGGTTGTAGTTCTTCGTCGGCTCGCTCATAAAGGCGGTCACGCTCTTCATCAGCTGGCTCTTGCTGCGCATGAGCTGGCTGCGCGTCAGCACAGTGTCGACAACCTGCGTCCTGATGCACACGTCCTCAAACCGGTTTCTCACGATGTTCCAGTACGCGTCGCCGCCCACCTCGATGTTCGGGTGCTCCGCCTCGGTTTCGCGCTTCACCGCCTGCCATATGCACACCCAGCCCAGATCATCCGCCATGCCGGCAGGCGCGCCCAGCTTTTCGCCGATGGCCTCACGCGCCGTGTCCTGCATGCCCGTGATGATGCTCTTCATGCTCGCGCCGGTGCCGATCTCGTAGTTGCCGTTGGATTTCCACCATGCCAGGCCGCTGTGCTCCTGCATTTCCGCGATCGCGTTCTTGCCTATGCCGCACGTCATGCCGCTGAAGTATTTGGGGTCTATCAGTGCGCTTGCGCGAAGGATCGCGGTCGGCTGCTGGATCACCACGCGCAGCTTGGCCATGATCGCGGCGCGCTTGTAGTTGGATATCGCCTTGCCTATCAGATCGCTCTCATAGGATCTGCGCCCCATGCCGTTCAGATCGTCCATCAGGCGCTGTATGTACTGTGTTCCAACCGCGCCGATCGTGCGCCGGATCTCCTTCTTCACGCTGCCGTTGTAGTCGGCCCTGCCGTTCTCGTCGCGGCTCTGGTAGTTGTACCATTTCAGCAGATCGTCAACCGGCATCGCCAGCCCGCTGTAGGTCGCCATGTCGGATACATGGCCGGCGAACGTCTCGATCGCGTCGCCTATGGTGATCGGGTTGCTCGGCTTGTCCACCACGGCCTTCGTCCAGCTCGCGCTCAAGAGCGCATTGTACATGACGCTGCCGTCCTGCTCCTTCGTGCGCTTGTAGTCGGTGTCGCTCTTGATCGGCCAGTAGGTCTTCTCGGTGAAGGCCTTGTAGAGATACATCTCCATGGTCACTTCGTTGCCCCATCCGGCCACGTCGCCGCTCAGATAGGCCTGCATGCGGTCAACCACCTGCTTCTGCGCCGGCGTCAGCTCGCCAAGCATATGGTCAAGCTGCTCCTGCGTCACCTGATAGTTGTACACGTCGCCCGTCTTGCCTTCCTGCCCGGCTATGCGGATGCCGCCGGAGAGGATGTGCTTGAGCGCCTGATTGCGCTTGCTCAGCGCGTACAGCTCCATGAGCTGCGTTCCGCTCATGGTCACGTCCTGTGTCGTCGTTCCGCGCGTCAGCGTAAATGTATGCTGCTCCCTGCGCCATCCGCGGATCATCTCGCGCCGTTGGCGCTCGTCCTTCACGCCGTCTATGGCGAATATTTCGCGGGAAGCGTCCGCCGCCTCTCGCACGCGCTCATAGGCCTTGCTCTGGCCGGCTGTCAGGCTCTCGGCCACGTCGCCGCCCACATCGCCCAGCCGCTCGAAAAAGCTCACCGCGTCCAGCTGATCCACGTTGAGCAGCGTGTCCAGCTCGCGCAGCATCGGAATCTTGCTGTCCTGCGCCCGGTTTGTGCGCTTCTTCTGCATCTCGCTGACACTTCTGTCGCCCAGCTGGTTCATGCTCTCCGTCCGGCTCAGCGTCCACGTCTGGTTGATCGAGTTGACGCTGTGATTGATGATGCTCATGGCGTTGCTCAGCGCGTTCATTTCCGCGAGGGACATCTGATTGACGCGTCCGCTCGTGCCGCTCACGGTCCTGATCGCCGTGCGCAGATCCTGCAATGTCCTTCCGCATATCGCCATCCAGACGCCCTCATGGCCTTCGGATGCGCTCTGGCTCTCATCCAGCGCGTTCGTCTGGAGCCGGTCCTGCTCGTCCAGCCATTTTGATATGCTCTCAAGACTCTGCTTCCACTGGCGCGTGCCCTGCGTCTCACGGCCTGTCGTGCTCATATCGATGCTGTTCAGCACGTCCAGCACGGGCTTCTCAAGCCCCGCGGGAATGTGCTTCTGCTTCGTCGGCTTGGCCAGCTCCTGCCTCAGCGTCCTCGCATATTTGACCGTGCGCTCATGCGCCTTGCGCCATGCCGCCGCGTCCTCAAACTGCGCTCTGTACGCGCTGCGCGCCTCGGCTTCAACCTGCTGCATGCCCGCGCGCTTCATGTCGGCTCTGTAGGCCTTCATGAGTTCGTCCTGCCGCGCTCTGTCGCCGGCTGTGCGCGCCGCCTGCAATTCGTTCGCGATCCGCTGGAAGCGCGCCACCTGATCGCTCTTGACCTGCCTGAGCGCCTGCCGCGTCGCTTCGCTATACCGGCTGCGCATCCCGTTCAGGCTCTGCGTCACCTGCTGCGCCCGCGCCGCGTCGCCCACCTGTTTCAGGGCTTCGGAGTACAGCCTCATGCCCAGGTCGGCCGCCGCCGCGTCCAGGTGCTCGCCGTACTCGTTGACATATTTCGGCTCGAACATCGTCTTGATCTCAGCCAGTCGCGCCACCTGATCGCCCTCGTTCAGCCCCGGTGTAAACAGCTCTGGATACTGCCCGCTCCATTCCGTCCACATGGTGTCCAGCGGCGTGCCGCCCTCGCTGACCAGCCTGACGCTGCCCATGAGGCTCTGCCGGTACCGGCCA
>SFOF01000298.1 GCA_004552515.1 Clostridiales bacterium | reverse complement strand
CGATAACCGCACGACATCCGAGAACGCACGAATGGCGATCACGACCCACGGCGGAACAGGAACGAAACATATCGCAAGCCGTCTCTCTTTTCCTGACAAAGGAAAAGAGACAGGCGTGAGCCGAGCGCAGGACCTCCCAATAGAAACGTATGGCGGGTGTGAACCGAACATAAGACACCGCAATAGAACCGCATATCAGGCATGAACCGAACGCAAAACATTCCGACAGAAACGTACAGCAGACATACTCGAACGCAGATCGCCGCAATAGAACTACATCGCCGCGCAGAACAACCCCAGCGCGCACAAACGCTTCTGCCGGGACTATATCCGGCGGGCACAAACGCCACGCCAGCCCGCAATTCACTCCCTATGAAGCGGAATATCGTCCCGTCGCGTCAGCGCAGAGCAGCGCCGCGCAGCGTGGACGCGCGGCGGGAATTGCGGTTGACAACGCGCGGCGGGATTGATACAATGAAAAAGGAGCTTGGTACAGATGGAGGAATGGACGGTGCGGGGAATTGTGGCGCAGATATTCGGCCTGCTGGGCATGGCGATGAACATTGCCTCCTATCAGGCGCGGGAGCGGCGGCGGGTGATCCTGATCCAGCTCTTCGGCTCGACGTTTTTCGCGGTCAATATGCTCATGCTGGGCGCGTATTCGGGCTTTCTGCTCAACGCCATCGGCATTGCGCGCGCGCTCGTCTATGCGCGCCCGGCGGTCATGAAGCGCGCGCGGGGGTGGAACGCGGCGTTCATCGCGCTCTATGCGCTTTCCTACGCGGCAGTGTTTATCGCGTTCAGGAAGCCGCCGACGGCCATGAACCTGATCCTCGAGCTGCTGCCCACGCTGGCCATGACCGTCTCGACGCTCGCCTTTGCGCGCTCGGCGGCGGTGATCAGGCGCTGCGCGTTTGTCAGCTCGCCCTGCTGGCTGATCTATAACTGCGTGAACGGCTCGATCGGCGGCATTGTCTGCGAGCTGCTCGGCCTGGCCTCGGCGATCGCCGGTATGCTGCGGCTGGATCGCGGGGCGAGGCGCTGAATGGAACGGGAGGGATCGCGATATGGCGCGGATACTGCTGGTTGAGGACGACGGGGCGCTGCGCGGCGCGCTCAGGGAGCTGTTCGAGCGCGAGGGCTATGAGGTGGCGGCGGCGGCGGACGCGGCGGCGGCGCGGTCGGCGATGGCGGCGGGCGCGGATCTCGTCGTGCTGGACGTGGGACTGCCGGACGGCGACGGCGTGGCGCTCTGCCGGGCCTGGCGCGCCGCGGGCGTGGAAACGCCGGTGCTGTTCCTCACCGCGCGCGACGATGAGATCGACGTTGTGCGCGCGCTGGACGCGGGCGGCGGCGATTATGTGACCAAGCCGTTTCGGATGCAGGAGCTGCTCAGCCGCATCCGCGCTCAGCTGCGGCGCGGGCGCGGCGCGGACGGCGCTCTGACGCGCGGCGATATTTCCGTCGATCGGGCGCGCATGACGGCGAAGAAGGACGGCGAGCCGCTCAACCTGACGCTGACCGAATACAAGGTGCTGCTCATGCTGATGACCGGCCGGGGCGTGACGCCGCGCGCGCGTCTGCTCGAGGCGCTCTGGGACGACGGCGCGAAGTACATCGACGACAACACGCTCTCCGTTCATGTGAGCCGTCTGCGCGACAAGGTGGGCGCGGCGCACATCCGCACCGTGCGCGGCGTGGGCTATCAGTGGCTGGATTGACGCGGCGGGGATAGAGGACGGCGTGCGGATGTGGAAAGTCCATGCGTCGGCGCGGCGGTTGAGAGTATAGAAAACCGCGCGTCGGCGCGGCCCGAGGAGACGGGGCGCGGGGTCTGCCGGATCTATACACATCATGTGGGGGGAGTGAAGGGCGATGAGCGGCGAAGCGCTGTGGATACTGGCGGCCGCCGGTCTGGCGGCGATTGTGCTGGGGCTGGCGATTTATGTCGCCGCGCTGCACGCGCGCATGAGGCGGCTGGCCGGGCGGATCGAGGATTTTCTCTCATGCGGGGGCAGGCCGCTGTCCTTCTCCGTGCGGGAGGACGCGCTCGCGCCGCTGCACAACGCGGCGGCTGAATTGCAGGACCGGCTGCTGACCGCCCGCGAGCATGAACGGGGCGAGGGCCGGCGGGCGGGCGCGCTGACCGCCGACATATCGCATCAGCTCAAGACGCCGCTCGCCACGCTCCGGCTCTATTGCGAGCTGGACGGCGGCGCGCATCTGGACGGCGAAATCGCGCAGATCGAGCGCATGGAGAAGCTGATCTATGCGCTTTTGCGGCTGGAGCGGCTGTGCGCCAGCGGCTATGATTTCCACTTTGCGGCGCACGACGCGGCCGAGATTGCGCGGCGCGCGTGGCAGCCGCTTGGCCGGCTGTGGCCCGACCGCGCGTTTTCCATTGAGGGCACGGCGCGCGTGCGCTGCGACGAAAGGTGGCTGGGCGAGGCGCTGGGCAATCTTTTCAAAAACGCCTGCGAGCACACGGCGGCGGGCGGGTCTGTCCGCGTGCGCATCGAGCAGGGCGAAGCGTCGGCGCTGATCGTCGTCGAGGACGACGGCGGCGGCGTGGACAAGGCCGATCTGCCGCGTCTCTTCGAGCGGTTTTATCGCGCGAAGGGCGCGGAGACGGGCGGCGCGGGGCTGGGGCTGGCCATCGCGCGCGAGGTCGTGCTGCGGCATCACGGCGATATGCGCGCCGAGAACGGCGAAAGCGGACTGCGTGTGACGGTCACGCTGCCCGTGCTTCAGGAGCGGCTGACGATCGGCGAGGAATGAGCGGGCTTGTCCGGGTGTTTTGGCTCGGGCGGGCCTTTTTGCTTCATGCGCGGATTGCGTCGGCGGCGCGCGGGGGCGTTCGCCTGTGGCGTTTGTCCGCGCTGACGCGGCGATATGTTGGTGTGGATGATGGGTTCGTGAATTGCGGGTCGGCGAAAG
>SFOF01000297.1 GCA_004552515.1 Clostridiales bacterium | reverse complement strand
CCCGCTCGCGCGTGACGGTCGAGGTGCTCGTGCGCCGGCTCAAGGACGCTGTGCGCGATCCTTTGGGCAACGCCGGGCGCGTGCGCGGCTATCGCGGCGGCTATCTGCCCACGCAGAGGCGCGAGATCGAGCGGCAGCTCCGCGCGGGCGAGATCAGCACGGTGGTCTCCACAAACGCGCTGGAGCTGGGCATAGACATCGGCCAGCTGGACGTGTGCATCATCTGCGGCTATCCGGGCACCATCGCCAGCACATGGCAGCAGGCGGGGCGCGCGGGGCGGCGCGGCGGCGAATCGCTGCTGATCCTGGTCGGCACGAGCGACCCGCTCGATCAGTACATGATGACGCATCCGGACTACTTCTTCGGCCAGTCGCCCGAGCAGGCGCTGGTCAACCCGGACAACCTCTACATCCTGCTCAATCACGTCAAATGCGCCGCCTACGAGCTGCCCTTTGCCGACGGCGAGCTGTTCGGCGGCCTGGACAGCACGGGCGAGCTGCTCGAATACCTGACCGAGCAGGGGCTGCTCATGCACGTCGCCGGACGCTATCACTGGATGGCGGAGGAGTTTCCGCAGGCCGGCATATCGCTGCGCTCGGCGTGCGATCAGAACTTCGTGATCATCGACATCTCAAATCCCGCGCATCACCGCGTCATCGGCGAGATGGATCGCTTCACCGTGCCGATGCTGCTGCACCAGTACGCCATATACCTGCACGAAGGACAGCAGTATCAGGTGGAGCAGCTCGATTTCGACGACAAAAAGGCCTATGTGCGCGCCGTCAACGTCGATTATTACACCGACGCGGATCTGTCCACCAGCATGAAGGTGCTCGACGTGTTCGACGAAAAGCCCTCCGGCCCCATGACGCGCTATCGCGGCGAGGTCATGGTTTCCACGATCACGCGGATGTTCAAAAAGATGAAGCTGGACACGCGCGAGAACCTCGGCTGGGGGCCGGTCACGCTGCCTGAGCTGGAAATGCAGACCACCGCCTGCTGGTGGACGATCCCCGAAAGCATCGAGGCCGCCTGGCCGAAGGATCAGCTGCAGGACGCGATGGTCGGGCTGCGCCACCTGATGCGCGCCATCGCGCCGCTCAACCTCATGTGCGCGCCCAGCGACATCGCCGTGGTCTATCATGTGCGCGATCCGTTTACCCAGCGCCCCACGCTGTATTTCTATGATTGCGTCGAGGGCGGGCTGGGGCTGAGCGATCACGTCTACGAAACCGACCGCCTGCTCTTTCAGGAGGCGCTCGAGCGACTGAACGAGTGCCCGTGCGAAAACGGCTGTCCCAGCTGCGTGGGCGCGGCGGTCGGCCCGAACGCCAAGGATGCGCTCCGCGCCCTGCTGCAAACGCTGCTCGACGGCGGAGACGCGCCGCGGGAATAGCTCCGAGTGCCGGACTGTAAGGAGAGGATTCGAGCGCAGACAAAGTTGCGATCGCCGCACAGAAATTGAGGCCGGGCTTCGGCGGCGAATTTCAGGCGTTCGGCCAGCCAATTCACTGAATTTGCAAGCCATGCGTCCTGAAACGCCCTGCCGCCGTTTCAGACGGCTTTCCCTGCACCCCATCAAAGCGCCCTTCGCCGTTTCGCCCCGCCAACATTTACGGCATGGCCGCGTATGGCGCACGCTACCCCCATGCAAACGCGCCCATCCCTCTCCCGATACAAAAAATCACCGCCGCGGTCATCGCGCTTTATGCGTTCACCGCGGCGGTTTGCTTTATGTGATTTTACGTTTTCTCGATCAGACGACGCCCTGAGCCAGCATCGCGTCGGCCACCTTCAGGAAGCCCGCAATGTTCGCGCCGGCCACATAGTCGCCTTCATGGCCGTATTTCGCGGCGGCGGCAGCCGTCTCCTTGAAGATGCCCACCATGATCTGATGCAGGCGCGCGTCAACCTCGTCGAACGTCCAGCTCAGGCGCAAGCTGTTCTGGCTCATCTCCAGCGCGGAGGTGGCCACGCCGCCCGCGTTGGCCGCCTTGGCCGGGGCGAAGAGGATCCCCGCCGACTGGAAGGCATGGATCGCGTCGGGCGTGGAGGGCATATTCGCGCCCTCGCCGACGGCGAACACGCCGTTTTTGATCAGCGTGGCGGCATGCTCGGCGTTCAGCTCGTTCTGCGTCGCGCAGGGCAGGGCAATGTCGCACGGCACGTCCCAGATCACGCCGTCCTCATGATACTCGGCGTTCGGACGATAGGCGGTGTACTCGCGCAGACGCTTGCGCTCGACCTCCTTGAGCTGCTTGACAGCCGCCAGATCAACGCCCTCGGCGTCGTAGATCCAGCCGGTGGAATCGCACATCGCAACCACCTTGCCGCCCAGCGCCGTCGCCTTCTCGGCGGCGTAGATGGCCACGTTGCCGGAGCCGGAGACGACCACGCGCTTGCCCTCAAAGGACTCGCCCTTCGTGGCCAGCATTTCCTTCATCAGATAGACCAAGCCGTAGCCGGTGGCCTCCTTGCGGGCCAGCGAGCCGCCGTAGGTCAGGCCCTTGCCGGTCAGCACGCCCTCGTACAGGCCGGTGATGCGCTTGTACTGGCCGTAGAGATAGCCGATTTCGCGCGCGCCCACGCCGATGTCGCCGGCGGGCACGTCGATATCCGCGCCGATATACTTATACAGCTCGGTCATGAAGCTCTGGCAGAACGCCATGACCTCGCGGTCGCTCTTGCCCTTAGGGTCGAAATCGCTGCCGCCCTTGCCGCCGCCGATGGGCAGACCGGTCAGGCTGTTCTTGAAGATCTGCTCAAAGCCCAGGAACTTGATCACGCCCAGATTGACAGAGGGGTGCAGGCGCAGGCCGCCCTTGTACGGGCCGATGGCGTTATTGAACTGCACGCGATAGCCCTTGTTGACGCGCACCTTGCCGCTGTCATCCACCCACGGCACCTTGAACAGAATCGCGCGATCCGGCTCGGTCA
>SFOF01000296.1 GCA_004552515.1 Clostridiales bacterium | reverse complement strand
ATACAATAAGCTGTACCTCTGAATTGCCGCGCCCATGTTTCGCCGTCGCCCGGCATACGGAAAGACCTGACCGGCTCCAATAAGCGGAGGCCGCACTGCGGCTGGCCGGTCAGGTCGGGCTGTATAAAGATGTTATCAGCACGCTCAATCGTCCAGACTCGAGCCGCCCTCAAGCGGCGCGGAGTCGGGTTGCGTGCGCGAAGCGGTGTGGATGCAAACTCAGTTTGCCAGGCGCTTCATCGTTTCTTCTTTGCCGAGGAGATAGGCGATTTCGAACGCGCCGCCGGGGGTACTGGATTTGCCGGAGAGCACGATGCGCAGCGGCCAGAGCACCTGACCGTTCTTCATGCCGGCCTCGGCGATCGCCGCCATGACGCGGTCGTGCAGATTCGCTTCCGTCCACTCGGCCTCCGGAATCGCCTCCAGCACGGGCCTGACCATCTCAAGCGCCTGCGCCGCCACGTCCGGATTGGTCTTCATCTTCTTGTTGGTGTACAGCTCGGGATCGAACGCCGGGCGCTCGGCGAAGAAATCGATCATCTCGGGGATCTGATTGAGCACATCGACGCGATTTTGCAAAAGCTCCGCAAGGCGCTTCACATCGAACCTCTTCACGTCGATCGCCTTCTCAAACCACGGCATGGCCGCCTCGAGGAAGGCCTCGGGAGAGAGCCTGCGGATGTACTCGCCGTTGAACCAGTTCAGCTTGGCGATGTCGAAGATCGCGGGCGATTTGCTCAGACCCTCGAGATCGAAGGCCTGCTTCAGCTCGTTCAGCGTGTAGAACTCGCGTTCGCCGCGCGGACTCCAGCCCAGCAGCACCATGTAGTTGATCACCGCGTCCACCAGATAGCCCTGCGCGAGCAGATCCTCGAACGACGGATCGCCCTTGCGCTTGGACATCTTGCGCGTGATCTCGATCGTCTGACCGTTTTCGTCTAGGACGGGATGGCCGTCCTTGTCCTTCTGAATGTCGCGGCACATGACCGGCGTGAGATGGACATAGGTGGGCGGCGTCCAGCCGAAGGCCTCGTAGAGCAGGTTGTATTTCGGCGCGGAGGAGAGATACTCGTTGCCGCGCATGACGTGCGTGATGCCCATGGTGTGGTCGTCGATGACGTTGGCAAAGTTGTAGGTGGGCAGGCCGTCGGCCTTGATCAGCACGTTGTCGTCCAGCGTGGAGCAGTCCACCTCGACATGGCCGTAGATCACGTCGTCAAAGCTGGCCTTGCCCTCGGCGGGGATGTTCTGGCGGATGACGTACGGCTCGCCCGCGTCCAGACGGCGCTGAACCTCTTCCCTGCTCAGGTGTAGGCAGTGCTTGTCATATTTGAAGGTTTCGCCCTTTTTCTCGGCCTCGGCGCGCGCCTGCTCGAGCCGCTCCTCGGTGCAGAAGCAGTAGTAGGCGTGGCCGCTCTCGACGAGCTGTTTGGCGTAGGGCAGATACATTCCGCGGCGCTCGCTCTGGACATAGGGCGCGCAGGGGCCGCCGACATCGGGGCCTTCGTCGTGCTCGAGGCCGGCGGTCTGGAGCGATTTGTAAATGACGTCCACTGCGCCCTTGACCTCGCGGCCCTGGTCGGTGTCTTCGATGCGGAGGATGAACTTGCCGCCCGTGCGGCGGGCGTAGAGATAGGTGTAAAGCGCCGTGCGCAGATTGCCCAGGTGCATATAGCCGGTCGGGCTGGGCGCGAAACGTGTGCGAACCTGCATTGTATCGTCTCTCCTTATGATTCAAAGATTCATGCTGTCTTATTCTAGCACATTTTTCGCCGCCTGACAAGGACATTCGCGCGCGCGGGCGGCGTGTGCATGTTTTTATTGTGCCGCCGTCATTTTCTTGACACAGTATCCGGGGTTTGATATAATAGATCAAGCTAAGATAGGACGAAACGGGCGCAAAGAGCAGGGAAAGGCCCGAATCCCATTTCCCTCTTTTCAAGACCTGTTCCGGAGCGGGAAGGTTCTCATGAGCGGCATTTTCCGATATTTTTTGCGCGTTGAAAGCGTTGAGTGAAAATCCGCCTGAACGCGCGGCTGTGCGGATGCGCTCCGGATTTCGCGGCGATTCATGGCAGGACGGCGATCACAACGATCGACGCGCCGCACGGAAAAAGCGCGCCCCGCGCGGGCGGCGCAGAGAGGACAAAAAGCATGATCAACAAGACGATTTTTAACCGTGCGCCGCTGGCTTCCAACGAGCTGGCCGCGCTGCCGCTGGGGGCGATCAGGCCGCAGCAGTGGTTGAAGGAGCAGCTCGAGCGGGCTGCGAGCGGACTGACGGGCCGGCTGGATGATTTCTGGCCGAGCGTGAAGGACAGCGCCTGGCGCGGCGGCAAGGGCGACGGCTGGGAGCGCGCGCCCTACTATCTGGACGGATTGATTCCGCTGGCCTGGCTGCTGGGCGACGCGCATCTCAAGGAAAAGGCCATGCGCTATATCGAATGGACGCTGAAGAGCCAGCGCGAAGACGGCTTCTTCGGCCCCGCGGACAACGAGGACTGGTGGCCGCGCATGGTGATGCTCAAGGCGCTTATCCAGTATTACACCGCTACGGCGGACGCGCGCGTGCCCGAGTTCATGTTCAGGTACTTCAAGTATCAGTACAGAACGCTCGATGAGAAGCCGCTCAGGGACTGGGCCGTGCCGCGCGGCGCGGAAAACATTGAGGCGGTCGTGTGGCTGTATAACCTCACCGGCTCGAAATTCCTGCTCTCGCTGATGAAGCGGCTGCGCGCGCAGACGCTCGACTGGACGGCGCATTTCCACGCCTTCCCCTACACGCGCTCCATGAGCGAGATCCTGCCCTGGGACGAGCTGAAGGCGGGGCTGGCGAAGGAAAATTCGCCGCTTTCCGGGCAGGATCGCCCGTATTACGCCACGCAGTACCATCTCTCGCACGTCGTCAACACGGCGATGGGACTACGTGCCGGCGCGATCATGAG
>SFOF01000295.1 GCA_004552515.1 Clostridiales bacterium | reverse complement strand
TGAGACATAATCACCCACTTAACTTTATCACGAACCGCGCGGCAGGTCAACCGCCAAATGAAAAAAACAAACCAACTTTTGCCGAATTGCAATATTTACGCTTGAAGAGAGAGCACAGACTCACTATAATAGAAGCAACAGGAAATAAGGCGGGAGAATACAATGCCCATTTTTGAATGTGTTATAGAGGATATTACCTTCCGAAACGATACAAACGGCTGGACTGTGCTCCAGTGCGCCATGGGGCGCGACGAACTGTGCGCCGTGGGCGTAATGCCCTTTGTGGCCACGGGCGAGCACGTCCGTTTGACCGGCGAATGGGTCGAGCATCCCGAGTACGGCCGCCAGCTCAAGGTGAGCCAGTGCGAATCGATCATGCCGGCCACAAAATCGGGCATGGAAAAGTATCTCGCGTCCGGCCTGATCAAGGGCATCGGCCCGGCGACGGCCAAGACGCTCATACAGCATTTCGGCCTGCGTGTTATGGACGTACTGGAAAGCGAGCCTGAGCGGCTGGCGGAGGTGGACGGCATCGGCCCCAAGCGCGCCGCCATGATCGGCGAATCGTTTCAGGAGCAGATGGAGATGCGCAACACCATGATGTTCCTGCAGCGCTATGACATCACGCCCACGCTGTGCATGAAGATCTATCGGCGCTTCGGCGAGCGGACGCAGGCCATTCTCCAGAGCAACCCCTATCGCCTTGTGGATGAGGTGTCGGGCGTGGGCTTCAAGACGGCCGACCGCATCGCGCTGGCCATCGGCATCGACGCAAACGCCCCCGAACGGCTCAAGAGCGGCCTGAGGTACGCGCTGTCAAACGCGGCCTCCGTCTCCGGACACGTCTATCTTCCCCGCGCCATTCTGCTCTATCAGGCCGCGTCGCTGCTGGGCGTGGACGAGGACACACTGGACAACACGCTGCGCGAACTGATCATCAAGCGCGAACTGATCTGCGTGCCAATCGACGAGATCGACGCGATCTATCTGCCCGAGATGTACGAGGCGGAGATCGACGTCTCCCAGCGCCTGATCCGTATGCTGAACGCCGCCAAAGCACAGGAATTTTCCGGCATTGATGAGCGGATCGACGCATATGAACAGGAGGAAAACGTGCAGCTGTGCGCGGAGCAGCGCGAGGGCGTGATGGAGGCGGTGACGGGCGGCCTGACGATCATCACGGGTGGCCCGGGCACCGGCAAGACGACCGGCATCAAATGCATGATCCACCTGATGTCGCGCATGGGCGAGGTGCTGCTCACCGCCCCCACGGGCCGCGCGGCCAAGCGCATGAGCGAGGCAACCGGCTGCCCGGCCAAGACCATTCATCGGCTGCTCGAATTCAGCGGTGAAGAAAACGTCTTTGCGCGCGATGAGGACAATCCGCTGGACGCGCGCATGGTGATCGTGGACGAAATGTCCATGGTCGATCTGTTCCTCATGCGCAGTCTGCTGCACGCCATCAAGCCGGGCACGCGCCTGGTCATGGTGGGCGACGCGGATCAGCTGCCGTCGGTCGGCGCGGGCAACGTGCTGGGCGATCTGATCGCCAGCGGCGTGATTCCCGTCGTGCGGCTGACGCAAATCTTCCGGCAGGCCGGCGAGAGCATGATCGTCCAGAACGCGCACAGAATCAACCGCGGTGAAATGCCCATCATGAACGGCAAGGGCACGGATTTCTTCATCGAGCGGCGCGACAGCGTTCAATCAGCCGTAGAATCGCTCGTACAGCTTGTCTCAAAGCGCCTCCCCTCCTACATGCCGCTTGACCCGCTGCGCGATATTCAGGTGCTCTCGCCCACGAAAAAGGGCGACATCGGCGTCGCGCAGCTCAACCGCGTTTTGCAGGCGGCGCTCAATCCCCCCGAACGCGGAAAGCCTGAACGCGCACGCGGTGATACGCTGTTCCGGCGTGGCGACAAGGTGATGCAGGTACGCAACAACTATCAGCTTGAATGGACACGTACAGGTGAGCAGGGACAGGGCGTATTCAACGGCGACATGGGCTATGTGACCGGCATCGATCCCGAGGAGCATACCGTCGAGGTAACCTTCGACGACGAGCGCACCGCCGAATATGACGACACGGTCATAGAAGAGCTGGAGCTGGCCTACTGCGTGTCGGTTCACAAGAGCCAGGGCAGCGAATTTCCCGCCGTGGTTATGCCCGTATGGAACTGGCCGCCGCTGCTCATGACGCGCAATCTCTTCTACACCGCCGTAACGCGCGCTCGGAAGCTGGTCGTGCTGGTCGGACGGGAAAACTGCGTCGCCCGCATGGTGGGCAACAACGAGATCAGAAAGCGCTACAGCGCCCTGAGCCGCCGCCTGATCGAAGCAAAGGATATGATGCCGGTATGAAGCTCTGGGACAAGCTGGCCGAGCTGCTCTATCCGTCTCGGGCGCGCTGTCTGGGCTGCGGCGATCTGGCCGGCACGGGCGACGCGGACTGGCTGTGCGGCGATTGCCGCCGGAAGCTCCATCCCAAGGCGCACACGGCCCACAGCGACCATTGGGGCGCGGACGGCATATCGAAGGGATATTTCGCGCTCTATTACGGCCCGCCCATCAGCGGACTGATCCGCGCGTTCAAATACGAAAGCATCTATCGCTGCGCCGATTATCTGGTCCAGCTGATGGAGCCGGTGCTGCAAACGATTCATTCCGATGATTACGATTGTCTCGTGCCGGTTCCGCTACACTATGATCGTCAGTGGACGCGCGGCTTTAATCAGGCGGAGGTGCTCGCGCGGCTGATCGGCGCACGGCTCGGCCTTCCGGTCAATACGGAATTGAAGCGCGGCGTCAACACGCGCAAGCAGGCCAGGCTGCGCGTCAGCCAGCGGCGCGAGAACGTAAAGGACGCCTTTTACACAAAAGCGTCGTATCAGGGGATGCGCATACTGATTGTGGACGACGTTCTGACGACCGGCAGCACGGTGTGCGCCTGTGCAAAGG
>SFOF01000294.1 GCA_004552515.1 Clostridiales bacterium | reverse complement strand
GAGAACGCACTAATGGCGATCTCGACCCACGGCAGAACAGAAACGCACCCTTCCGCCAGCCGTCCTGTTTGGCGCTATGCGACAAACTGCAGGCGTAATCAAACACAAAACGCCGCAATAGCCCCGCCGCATCTCGCCGCCAGACCCCCGCGCGCACAAACGCTTCTGCCGGAGCTAGAGCCGGCCAAACGCAACATTTCGCCGGCGCACTATTTCACCATCCCATAATCAGCAATAGCGCATCGCCGCGTCAGCGCGGAATAACGCCCTCAAGCAGAAACCGCACGGCAGCCACCCCACCGGCGTGGAACAATGCCCTCAGCAAACATTATCCCCGCACGCTCTCCCCCACACGCAGTCAAAACGCCGCGCCCGCGCGGAGAAGCCCTGCGATGCGCGGCGAAAATGCTCGCTATATCATATGGAAAAAACGCGTTCAGGCCTGCTGCTGAAGCGGCATGGTGCGCTTCACCTTCCGATACGCCCAGATGAAGCAGGCGATGTGAACCAGCGCGGTGATCGTCCAGGAAAACGGATAGGAAATATAAAGCGTCTCGAGCGTCTTGTGGCGCGCGAAAACCGTGTAGATCCAGCCCAGACGGAAGCCGCACACGCCGATCATCGACACCAGCATGGGCGCGATGGAATAGCCCAGGCCGCGCATCATGCCCACCATGGTGTCCATAATGCCGCAGATGAAATACGGCGCGCAGACATAGGCCAGACGCAGCGTCGAATAGGCGATGACCTCCGGATCGGTCGAATAGATGCTCGACAGCGGCGTACCCAGCAGCCACACGCCCACGCCGCTCAGCACGCCCGCAATCGTGACCATGCCCACGCAGGCATAGAGCGTCTTTTTGACGCGATCGAGCTTGCCCGCGCCCATGTTCTGGCCGGTGAAGTTGAGCGCCGCCTGATAAAACGAGTTCATGATGACGTAGACAAAGCCCTCAAGATTGCCCGCCGCCGAGTTGCCCGCCACGGCCACCGAACCGAAAATATTGATCGAGGACTGAATGATAACGTTCGAAATTGAGAACACAGAGCCTTGTATGCCCGCGGGCAGACCGATCTTGAGCATTTCCCTCATCGTCGCGCCGTCGATCTTCAGCTTTTTGAGGTGCAGCCTGATCGACGACTCGCTCTTAATCAGACAGACCGTGACCAGTATGGACGAAATCAGCTGCGACACCACCGTGGGCACCGCAACGCCCGCCACGCCCATCTTGAGCACGATGACGCACAGCAGATTGAGCAGCACATTCACAACGCCCGCGATGAAGAGGAAATACAGCGGCCGCTTCGTATCGCCCACCGCGCGCAGCACCGACGCGCCAAAGTTATACAGCGCAATCACCGGAAAGCCCGCAAAATAGATGCGCATATACAGTTCCGCGCCGTCGATCACGTCCTCCGGCGTGCCCATCAGCTCCAGCATCGGCCGGCAGATGACAATGCCCAGCACGCCGATCAGCAGGCCGCCCACGACGCTGATCGTAATCGACGTGTGCACCGCCTTGCTCACGCGCTCGGGATCGTTCGCGCCGTAATAGCGCGCCACCAGCACGCTCGTGCCGATCGACAGGCCCATCAGCACATTGATGATGAGGTTGATCAGCGCGCCCGTCGAGCCGACAGCCGCCATGGCCTCCTTGCCCGCGAATCGGCCGACCACCACGATGTCCGCCGCGTTGAAAAGCAGCTGAAGCACGCTCGTGAGGATCAGCGGAATGGTGAAGCGGATGATCTTACCCACAAGCGGGCCGTTGCACATATCGATTTCGTACTTGCCGGATTTGTTCATGGAATCGCCTTTCCTGTCAGTTTATTTGCGTACGCCGCAGCCGGAAGGCCTGCCCCGCCGCCGACGGTCGCACGTCCGTCCGGGAACGCGCAGACTCGTCCCCGAACGCACACAGAGCTATTATATCATACATTTCTCCGTCAGGCCGTTATTTCTTATTAACCGATCTGTTATATCATTTTGACAAATGGGCAGAGCGAAGCGTCCACGCTGCGGCGCGGCGAGCACGAATGGCGGTTTGCACCGACATGAGCGGATGCGCGGGCGCTGCTGTCGCGGCGGGCTGGCGGCGCGTTTGGCTAAAAAAAGACCGAAGGCAGAGCGCCTTCGATCTTGGGTGGGGAGTTACTTCGCGAACGTCCAGGTGACAGACGTGCCTTCGAAATCCCAATTCCAGTCGTCCTCGTCGAAATAGCTGAGCTTGCCGGTGACGTCTTCCAGATCGGCGACGTCCTTCAGCTCGGCGGCTTCCTCCGCATCGTAGAAATCAATCTCTGTGCGCGCCTTCTTGGACGCGCTGACGCTCGTCGTGCCGCCGCTCACGTCCCAGCCGTTGATGGAGACGTTGTCCATGCTGATGAGCAGATTGCGGTCGGTGTGATTGACGATGATGATCGGCAGCACGAGAGAGCCGTACTCGATGCTGGGCGCGCCGTTGAGCGTGATGGTGACGTTCTCGTCCTCATAGAGCACCTCACCGTCCGCCAGCGGCGGCATCAGCTCGGCCAGCGCATTGCGCGCCTGATCGATGAGGGCGATCAGTTCCTCGGCGGTCTTGCCGGAAAGATCGATCGTGTCCGCGCCTTCAGCCAGCGCCGCCGTCATGCTCAGCGCCATGATGAGCGCCAGAAACAGAGCCGCAAATTTCTTCATAGGAAACAGTCCCCCTTTTTGTATTTTGACTTCCTCTATTATACGACAGCGCGCGCGGTTTGTAAACACCATTTGCGCTTTAATCGGCCGAGCGCCGGTTTCCCAGGCCGAGCGCAGCGAGTACGGATTCGCCGGTTCGTCCTCTTTGTACGCGCATCGGTCGGCGCGCGTTTCCTCGGTCGATGAGCGCGGTGAGTACGCCAATCTGCTCCCCCACATCGCTCGCAGCGAGTACGGATTCGCCGGTTCGTCCTCTTTGTACGCGCATCGGTCGGCGC
>SFOF01000293.1 GCA_004552515.1 Clostridiales bacterium | reverse complement strand
CCTGCAGGCGCTGCGTCATCCAGTGATACGGCGCGCCGTATAGCCCATGCTGCGCGATGTAATCGGCGACGGCTGCCGGCACGAGCGTCGCCAGATCGCCGCCCTGCGACGCGCGAAAGCGGATTTCTGTTGACGAAATGTCCGGCCCGCTTTCTTCGGCCAGATAAACGCGGATGTTCAGGCGCTTGCGGATATGCTCCGCCTGCGCCGAGAGCGCTCTGTCATCGCCTGGGCGCGGCACGGCGATCAGACTGCACATCGCGCCCAGCTTTTCCGGCGCTTTCCAATGCTCGATCTGATAGAGCGTATCCGCGCCGACAATGTAGTAGATTTCATCATCCGGCCGTTGCGATCTGAGCTGCGCCAGCGTATCGACGGTATAGGTCGTGCCGCTGCGCCGGATCTCCAGCTCTGACGCTTCAAAGCCCGCACAGCCGTACACGGCCAGCACCGTCATGCTATAGCGGCTCGCGCCCGAGGCCAGCGTTTCAATCTGTTTGTGCGGCGGCTCGCCGTCCGGCAGGAAAAGCACCTCGTCCAATCCAGCCGTCTGGCGGGCGATGCGAGCGATTTCAATATGGCCGTTATGGATCGGATTGAACGTTCCGCCCATAATTCCCAGTTTCGTCATGTCCATGCCCCTTAAAATACAAGTGATAATTTATTATACACCATTTCCGGCGATTAGAAAAGGCCGATTTGCGTATACTGAGTGAAGAAACTCTGAACAAGGAGGAAAACCGCCGTGATTCGCCTGATCGACGGCCTTGTTTTCTGGCTATTGACGCTGTGCGCTCTCTTTTTGGCCCTCATGGCGCTTACCGGCGAAAGGATTCTTCCGTCCTGCCTGTTCGCCGCGCTCATCTGCATCGCTCTGCATGCGCTGTGGACGCGCTTTTCAGAGCCGCTGCGCCGGCGCTCCCGCTCGATGCGCCGCGAATATGCGCGCTTTGTCATCGACGGATGGGCTGCTTTGCCCGAAAACGACATACTAAGCGCCGTCACGCCGCTTTTGCTCGATGAGGATATTGCGAAAAGGGCAATCGTTCTCCCCTATGCGCCGTCCTCCCGCGCGCTGAATGCCGACGCGCTGATCGCCTGCCGCCGCGCGCATCCACAGGGTGATCTGACCGTCGTCGCGCTGTGTCCGGCCGATCGCAGCGCCGCCGCCTGGGCGCAGCGCTTATCGATCACACTCATTGACGGCAAGCGCCTGACGCAGCTCGTCATGGCGGCGCATCCCGTCGTGCCCGATTCGTTTCAAATTCAAAAAAAGCGCCGCATATCGCTTCCAACATACGGCGTTTTTGTCGAACAGATCAATCCCGTGCGCAGCGGCTTTTACGCCGCCCTTACGCTGACGCTGTACCTTGCGCGGGGCGGCTGGCCGATGCTCTTTTCATTTGTACTGCTGCTCGCCATGACGGCGCTCGGCCTGCGCCACCGCTTATCGCGCTGACAGCTCCGCTTCAGCAAGCAGATGATTGCCGTACAGCTCGACGGCCAGCGTCATGGCCTTCGACGTGCCCAGACGCGGATCATAGATGTAGTCGTTGTGCTCGATCGTCATGGCCGGCACGCCGAAATTCTTGAAAAAGCCGCCGATGAACGAATTGTGGATGCCGCCGCGCGGATAGTGCGTTTCGTCGCCCATGTATGCCTGCGGATAATCCGTTTTGTTCTTCGCGTACAGCGCACGGTTGATCGCCTTGTGGCGTTCGGCGATGTCCTCGCTCAGGCCGTCGGCGTAAGGCATGAGATACGCGCCCCAGCCCGTTTCCGTCGTCGTATGGAAATCGAAGGCGAAGTCGATGCCGTCGGCGTTTGCGGCGAAATAGCGCTTGACGGCCGTTGTCTCGGCAGCCTTTTCGTCCGCGTCGTCGCGATTGGGATTCACCATGGCGGCATTGTGCGGAATTTGATGGCGCTTATCCGCCATGAGTCCTTCGTAGCCGCCCTTTTTGCTCACGCCCCACACGGATACGCAGGGCACGAGCAGCAGCCTGACGTGCTCGCGCACGGCGCGCAGGCGTTCGTCCTCACCCTCGGCGATCATGGTCATGAGCCGCGCCAGTCCGAAATAGCCCTCCGTTTCGATGACGTGAACGCCGGACTGGATATAGATCGTCCTGTCGTAATGCGCCGGCGTCCATTCGTAGGCCCAGATTTCGTATTCGCCGGTTGTGTCCCTGCCGATCACGCGGCGCGTCATATACTCGGGATAACGCGCGCGCAGCGGCTCGTAAAGATGCTCGATGATCTCGGGATACGTCCATGTGATGTCGGCAAAGCTCCCGCGCCCGCCCAGTATATCGGGCTGTTGAGAAACGCTCCACAATTCAAACGCCATAGCCGTTTCCTCCTCAAGGTTTCTCGAGTTTCCGCGTTGCCTTACAGGTTGTCGAGGTCGATCTTGGAGTCCTTGCGCGCCTTGCGGTAGATGACAAACTTGCTGCCGATCACCTGAATCGGCTCGGCGTGAACGCGCTCGCACAGCGCTTCACAGGCCTCCCTGGCGGTCATGGGCGCGTTCTGAAGCACGGTGGCCTTGATCAGCTCGCGGGCCTCCAGCGCGTCCCAGGCCTGCTTGACCATGTTGTCGTTGATGCCGTCCTTGCCGATGTGCAGAATGGGCTGCATCGTGTTGGCCATGGAGCGCAGCGCGGCTCTCTGTTTGGTGGTCATATTTCTTTTATCCTCCGTTTACTCTACAAATTCAAATTCCATATCGCCCAGGCGCACGGTATCGCCCTCGCCCGCGCCGGCTTCGCGCAGCATATCGATCACGCCCCAGCGGCGCAGCGTGCGGTGGAACCAGTTGAGCGAATCCTCGTCACCGAAATTGACCGAATCGACCAGATGCTGAAGGCTCGGCCCGGAGAGCACATACACGCCGCCCTCGACGCTGACCTTGATCTTTTCGCCGGAGAGATCCTCAAACGGCGTTTCCTCAAAGAACGGCTCGA
>SFOF01000292.1 GCA_004552515.1 Clostridiales bacterium | reverse complement strand
TAGCCGAAAAACGCGTCGATCATGCCGGTGTAGAGCGTCGTTTCGGCAATCTCCGGATTCTCGCGGATGAACTCGAAATAATCGGTGTTCAGGCGCACCTCAACGCCGTCAAGCAGCTTTTCGACCATCGCCGTATAGCCGCCCTCCGGAATGCCCTGATAGCGGTCGTTGAAGTAGTTGTTGTCGTAGATGAAGCGCAGCGGCAGCCGGCGGATGATGAAGGCGGGCAGCTCGGTACAGTCGCGCCCCCACTGCTTTTCGGTATAGCCCTTGATGAGCTTTTCATAGATGTCGCGACCGACCAGCTTGAGCGCCTGCTCCTCGAGGTTTTTCGGCTCGCCGATATGCTCGGCCTCGACCTGCCGCGCGATGATCGCCTTCGCCTCGGCGGGCGTTTTAACGCCCCACATCCTGCTGAAGGTGTTCATGTTGAAGGGCAGATTGTAGATTTCGTCCTTATACACGGCCACCGGCGCGTTGATATAGTTGTTGAACCGCGCAAAGCGATTCACATACGCCCACACCCGCTCGTTCGAGGTATGGAATATATGCGCGCCGTATTTATGAACGTTGATGCCCTCGATATTCTCCGTATAGGCGTTGCCCGCGATGTGATTCCTTTTATCAATCACGAGGCACCTTTTGCCCCTTCCGGTCATCTCATGGGCGAACACCGCGCCGAACAGACCCGCGCCCACGATCAGATAGTCGTATGCCATGGCAGCCACCCTTTCCTTGTTCGCCAAACGGAAAACATATCGCGCATCGGCTGTGCGCTCATTCCTCGTCCATCAGCGGAATAAACATATTCTTCTTCAGCTCCTCGCGCGGCAGGAACGGCGCGAGATCCTCCAGCGGCGGACTGACCAGCGTGCCGTCGCTCAGGCGCTTTGTGCTGCTCTTCGGCTCCCACACCTGCTCCGTGCCGGTGAAGATTTCGCAGAACACCGCACCGTCCATGGCGAGCGCCTTGTCCACGACCTCCTTCATCTCGGCGTTGCTGTGCGCACTCAGATAGGGATAGCCGAACGCCGCGGCAATCTTCTCATACTGCGGGAAGGACAGATCGTGCGATTCCTCGCCGATGCCCACCTTGCAGTGGTTCGAGAAGAGATTGGTCTGCGTGATGCGGATCGACTGATAGCCGCTGTTGTTGATCAAAAACAGCTTGATCGGCAGGCGGTTGGTCAGCACGGTCTGCAGCTCCTGAAGGTTCATCATGATGCTGCCGTCGCCCTCAAGGCAGATGGTCGTCCTGCGGCCGCCGCCGATGCAGGTGCCGATGGCCGCGGGCAGGCCGTAGCCCATGCTCGCGATGGCGCTGTTGTTGGCCATGCGGCTGCCCTTCTGTATGACGTAGGCCTGATTGCCCACGACGCAGCACGCGCCGTTCGACACGGCGGTCAGGCTGTTCTCGGGCAGGCGGCTGCTCAGATAGCGCACGAAGGCATAGACGTTGGCCGTCTTGCCGTTCTCCTCCCACTGGCGCGGCAGCACGGCGGGATAATCATGCTTCCAGCGGCGGCAGGTCTCCAGCCACGCCTCGCCGCTGAACACCCTGTCCTCTGCTGCGGCGGCCAGACGCGTGAGGAAGTCCTTCGCGTCGGCCCAGACGGGCATTTCAACATGCAGCGTGGGCTTCTTCATTTCGGCCTGATCGATATCCACCATGATGACCTCGGCCGCGCGCGCCCAGGTTTTCCAGTTATAGCCCACCTGGCGAATCGAGATGCGCGTGCCCACGGCCAGGATCAGATCGGCGTTCTGGATCGCCCAGTTGCCGGGGCGATCGCCCATGTTGCCGGCACGGCCGCAATAGAGCGGATGCTCGTCCTCGATGAGATCGACCGCGTTCCAGTAGGTCACAATCGGTATGTTCAGCTTTTCCAGCGCCTCGCGGAAGGCCTTATAGCCGCCCGAGAGCCGTATGCCGTAGCCCGCATGGAACACGGGCCGCTTCGCGTGGCGGATCTTCTCCAGCACGGCGGCGATCACGTCGTCGCCCACCGGCGGCGGCAGGAGCGCGTCGTCCTCGGCGGGATCATAGCCCTCCAGCGCGTCGGTCTCGATATATCCGCCCTGATAGTTGACCGGAATGTCGATCCACACGGGGCCGGGGCGGCCGGTCGTCGCCAGATGCCACGCCTTTTCGAGACAATAGCGGATGCGCGTCGGGTCCTCGATCATGACCGCGTATTTTGTCATCGGCTCAACCGACTTGACGATGTCGTATTCCTGATCGCCCATGGCGCGCAGCGGCGTGCCGGTATAGGCGAGCGCATAGCGGGCGGTTGTGTCGTAGCGCACCTGACCGCTGATGATGAACATCGGGATCGAGTCCAGCCAGCCGCCCACCACGCCGGTCAGCGCGTTCGTGCCGCCGGGGCCGGTGGTCACGCAGACCGCCGCGATGCGGTTCTCCAGCCGGGCATAGGCTTCCGCCGCGATGGCGCAGGCCTGCTCGTGGTGGTTGTAGGTCACATGGAGCTTATCGTGATGCCCCAGCGCGTCGTTTAGGTGCATCGCGCCGCCGCCCACGACGCTGAACACGTCGCTGACGCCATGCGCCGCCAGGAAATCCGCCACATAATCCGCCAGTCTTTGTTTCATAGCTCATACCCTTTCCATGACGGCACGATAAAGCGCCGTCATAACACGATAGTGAACAGCCGCTGCCAGCGCGCTCGCCTTAAAGCGCGCTTCGACATAGGGCGCGCGCAAATAGTTGACCAGATTCCTGCGCGCAAAGCGCATAATGTCTCTCGCAATTTCATGGTCATAAACATTGCCACGCCCCATTGCCGCAAGAAAAGCAAGGTATTCCGTCATTACATAGTTGCAAATTTCATCTTTAAGCGCCGGATATTTCTCAATCAGCGCCTTCTCTTCTTCTTTGTAAATCCTGTAGGCAAGCTCGTGCTGCGGCTTATAGCCGCTTCGGCTCATGCTGACCGACGTCTGAACATAGTGA
>SFOF01000291.1 GCA_004552515.1 Clostridiales bacterium | reverse complement strand
CGCCTCGGCCTCGATGCCGAATACGTCCTTGGCGTCCTCCTCGTTGGAGATGCAGACGTCAACATACTGGCACAGGTCGGTCATGGCAGCGCGGGCCTGCTCACGGGTCCACAGCTTGCCGCGGTAGTTCAGGTCGCAGGAGATCTTGACGCCGTGCGCCTTGGCAGCCTTGCAGGCCTCGCGGCAGATTTCAACGACGTTTTCGCCCAGCGCCGGGGTGATGCCGGTGAAGTGGAACCAGTCGACGCCCTCGAAGATGGCGTCCCAGTTGAAGTCAGCGGTGGTGGCTTCCTGAATGGCGGAATGCGCACGGTCGTAGATGCAGACCGAGCCGCGCTGAGAAGCGCCCTTCTCGTTGTAGTAGATGCCGACACGGTCGCCGCCGCGGGTGATCATGCTGGTATCTACGCCGTAGCGGCGCAGGGAGTTGACAGCGCACTGGCCGATGGCGTGCGCGGGCAGCTTGGTGACGAAGGCCGCGTCAAGGCCGTAGTTCGCCAGAGAAACGGCAACATTTGCCTCGCCGCCGCCGAAGGTGAACTCCAGATGGTCAGCCTGTACGAAACGCTCGTAGTTGTAGGGCTGCAGACGAACCATGATCTCGCCGAAGGTCACAACTTTCATTGGATATCCTCCTTAAATATGTGGTGTATGGGAATGGTGGTAACGTATTTTCAACAAAATAAGGGGTTTTACGCCTTGCCGACCAGATGGATCGCAAAGCCGCAGATCTCGTCGGTCAGGTAGATGGCGTTCAGGCGGCCGTCCGCCTTGTACTTGGCGGAGTCGGCGCGGAAGGTGAAGCCGCGCGCCTCGAGCTCGGCCTTGGCGGCCGCAACGTCGGGGGTGCCGATGGCAATGTGACCGTTCTTGCCCAGATAGGGGCTTTTCATGACCTCGATGCCGGTGCCGGCGAAGATCGAGCTGTTGCCCGCCTTGACCGGGAAGCCGAACAGGGTGCAGAACAGGTCGGCAGCCTTGGCGGCCTCGGCCTCATTCTCGGCGTTGATGCCGATGTGCGCCAGTCCGATGATTTTTCCTTCAGCCATGTCATTTTTCCTCCTTCATATTGTGTGGCTTCATTATATCATGTCCATCCGCGCCGCGCAACGCGTTTTTCCGCCGAAAAATGCGATATGACGCGATTATTTTACACAACGAAATTGCAAATTTCTCCGATCCCGTATATAATGACGATAACGGTCGGCATCCTTGCGAGCCGAACCGCGCCGCATTCCCCTTTTCTTCCCCTGGTCGTCAGGTATCCCACAAAGAACTTGAACGGAGGTATCCCCATGAACAAATCCACAACCCGTCTCACGCTCACCGCGCTCTTCGTCGCTCTCGTGCTGCTCTTCGGCCTCACGCCAATCGGCATGATCCCGCTGGGCTTCATCAACATTTCGCTTTTGGGCATTCCCGTGGTCGTCGGCACGCTGGTGCTCGGGCTTAAAACGGGCCTGCTGCTGGGCGCGTGCTTTGGCGGCGTCAGCGCGCTGAGCGCCTTTGGCATATACGGAACGCCGTCCACACTGGCGGGCACGCTGGTTGCCGCCAGTCCCATTCTGGCGCTGGTCATGTGCTTTTTGCCCCGGCTGCTGGTGCCGGTGATCGCGCAGCTTGTTTACAGGGCGGCTGCCCGCGGCAACGATCAGTCAAAGCGCGCGCTTCCCTGCGCCGCCGTCGCCGGTTCGCTCACCAACACTGTGTTCTATCTCGGCCTCATGCTGCTGTTCTATCGCCTGCTTGGGCTTGACGATTCCCGCGTGCTGGCGCTGATCGGCGGCACGGCTCTGATCGCGGGCAGCGCCGAGGCGGCCGTAAACGCGCTGATCACCACGCCCGTCGTCATTGCGCTGCGCAAGGCCGGCAATAAATAACCAAAGGAGACTGACCAAATGATCCTCACCCTTGACATCGGCAACACCAACATCAAAACCGCGCTCTTCGACGGCGAAAAGATGCTGCAGTACTGGCGGCTGACCACCAACAAGATGATGTCGTCCGATGAATACGGCATACTGCTCTCCAATCTGTTCGAGCACAACGGACTGGACGTCAAGGACGTGACGGGCATCATCATGTCCTCGGTCGTGCCGTCCATCAATTTCACCATCGAGCATATGCTGCAAAACTATTTCGGCATCACGCCCATGATGGTGGTGCCCGGCGTCAAGACCGGCATCAATCTGAAATATGACAACCCGCGCGAGCTGGGCAGCGACCGCATCGCCAACGCCGTGGCGGCCTACGAGCTGTACGGCGGGCCGTGCATATTCATCGATTTCGGCACGGCGACCACATTCGGCGTGATGTCGGCCAAGGGCGAGTTTCTGGGCGGCGCCATATGCCCCGGCCTCAAGCTGGCCGCCGAGGCGCTGGTTGACCGCGCGGCCAAGCTCCCCCGCTTCGAGCTGGTCAAGCCCGACACGGTGATTGGCCGCAACACCATCACCAATCTGCAATCGGGCATCGTGTACGGCTATGTCGGCCAGGTGACCTACCTCATCAAAAAGATGAAGCAGGAACTGGGCGCGCCGGACGCCAAGGTCATCGCGACCGGCGGACTGGCGCTGCTGGTGGCCGGCGAAACCGATCAGATCGACGTTCTGGACGGACTGCTGACCCTGAAGGGTCTGCGCCTGATCTATGAAAAAAATATCTGAAAAGACATCTAAGGAGGGCATCACACCATGATCTATCGTTCCGCCGATCATCCCGTTGAAGTGCGCAAGGCCATGCGCGGCGGCCCCGGCGAGGCCGTGCTGACCAAGCTGCTGGCCGAGAATCCCGCCCATATGCGCCTGTTCAACACCATTACGCTGAACCCCGGCTGCGGCATCGGCTATCATGTCCATGAAAACGAAACCGAGCTGTTCTATCTGATCTCCGGCTGCGGCCTGTTCCGCGACGACGAGGAAACCGTCGAGCTGAAGGCCGGCGACAGCATGGCCACCGGCAGCGGCCACGGC
>SFOF01000038.1 GCA_004552515.1 Clostridiales bacterium | reverse complement strand
GAGCAAACTTTTCGTAACGTCTGTATAGACCGAAAAAATACTTCAACAGTTCCACAAATTGGCAAAAAAGTCTATTATTCCGCCAGATCGCCGGCAATGGCATTGTGAATTTCGGCGCGCAGCGCTTCAACCGTGCCATAGTCGTCGGTGACGAAGTCGTGCTTCATGGCGGAAAAGCGCGTGGCGTTCGTCAGGATGACGACGGACAGATCGAGCGCGCGGCTGATGTAGATCGACTGCCCCGTGTGGCCGCAATGGCCGAAGCTGCCCGCGGGGAAGAGCCGTCCCGTCTGCGGATAGCGCCCGTCCACGATCAGCCAGCTCAGCCCGCGGCCCTCTTCAAAGCGCGGCGTGTAGTCCGTTTCGGCGAGGGCGAAGAAGCGCTCGGGATAGAGCGTTTCGTCCTTTTGCATGACGGCGCGCACGAACTTGCCGACGTCGCCCGGCGAGAAGAACGATCCGCCCGCGCCGCACACGCGCCCCATGCTGAGCACGTTCGCGTCGTCGAAGCGCAGGGGGCCGACCTCGCGGCGGGTGTAGCACACGGCAGCGTTCGGCTCGTCCACGGCGATGGCAAAGCGGCTGCGCGTCATGTGAAGCGGCGCTTTCAGGCGCGTTTCGAACAGAGCGTCCATGGTCTGGCCATACAGCTTTTCGACGATGAAGCCCAGGAGGTTCATGCCGTTGCAGGAATAGGTGTAGTTTGAGCCGGGCGCAAAGGCCAGCGGCGCGGAGAGGATACATTCGGCGATAGCATCCGTGCCGCGCGCGCATATGTCCTTGGGCAGCGGGATGCGCACGATGCCGGAGGTGTGGGTGAGCAGCTGCTGCACGGTAATGCGCTTTTTTTCTTCCGGCACATGGGCGAAGAAATCGTCCAGCGTGCTGTCCAGCCGCAGCTTTCCCTCGCCGATGGCCTGAAAGACGAGCGGGCAGGTGTGCAGCACCTTGCCGCAGCTGGCCATGTCGAACAGCGTGTCCTCGTTCGCGTTTTCGGAATAGAGCGTCGCTTCCTCGCCGCGCAGGCTGACCCGCACGGCGAAGGTGTCAAACGCTTTCTCTTTCAGCTTGCGCGCCATGAGTGCGCGCGTGCGCTCGAGCCTCATGCGTTGTTGAGCAGCACGCGGCCGCCCTCGATGTTGTAGTTCGTGCCGGTGATGAACGCCGCGTCGTCCGAGCAGAGATACATGACCAGCTTGACGATCTCGATCGGCTCGGCGGCGCGCCCCAGCGCGGTTTTCATGTTGCTCATGGCCGCGCGGGTGAGCACCGGGCCGGGCGAGACGGCGCAGCAGCGCACGCCGTAGGGCGCGCCGATGCGGGCCAGCGCCTTGGTCAGGCCGTAGGTCAGGCCGCTCTTCTCGGCGGCATAATCGACCGCGCCGCCCGTTTCGCCGTCCACAGAGCCGATGTTGATGATCACGCCCTTCTTCTGATTCATCATAGGCTCCATGACCGCGCGGGCGAACAGCATGGGCGCGCGGAAGTTGACCGCAATGCCCCAGTCGAGCACATCGAGCGGCGTATGGATGAACGCGCCGTCCTTGCAGCCGCACATACGCGCCGGAAAGCCGCCGGCAAAGTTGATCACGATATCGACGTGCCCCTCGTCGGTCAGGCATTTGTTGACGACGGCCTGAATCTGATCGAAATCGCGCACATCGCACGGGCAGGGCACGGCGCGTCCGCCCGCGCTGACGATTTCCTGCGCCAGCTCGGTCACGCGCGCTTCGTTCACGTCCACCATGTAGACGATCGCGCCCTCCTTCGCCATTTCCTGAGACGCGCACAGCCCCATGCCCGAGGCCGCGCCGGTGATGATCGCCGTTCTGTTTTCAAACCGCATGGGAATGTCCTCCTTTTATTTCACCTTCAGCACGATTTTTCCGACGTGCCGGCCGGACGCCATGAGCGCCTGAGCCTCTTCCGCCTGCTCGATGGGGAACACCTTGCAGATCGTCGGGCGAATTTCGCCGCTTTCGACCTTCGGCCAGAGCGTGTTCACCATCGCGCCGAGGATCTGTCCCTTCTCTTCAGAGGAGCGGCTGCGCAGCGTCGTGCCGATCAGGCGCGTGCCGCGCACATACATGGCCTTCAGGTTGACATTGCTCACGTCGCTGGCCAGCGTGGCGATCATGATCCAGCGGCCGAGGCGATTCATGTAAGGCAGGCATTTGCCGACCGTTTCGCCGCCCAGGCAGTCTATGCAGATGTCCACGCCATGCCCGGCGTCCAGCTCCTCGCGCATCACGTCCTCAAGGCGCTCGCGGCTTGTGACGACGACGCGCTCTGCGCCCAGCGGCGCGATGGCCGCGGCCTGCTCGTCGTTGAGAACCGTCGTTATGACGCGCGCGCCGAACGCCTTCGCCATGGGAATGACCACGCTGGCCAATCCGCCCGCGCCGGCCATCATCAGCAGCGTGTCGCCCGCCTTGAGCCTGCCCTCTATGAACAGGAACAGATACGCCGCGCCGAACACCTCGGGCAGCGCCGCGGCTTCCTCCATGGACAGCCCCTTCGGGATGGGCATGAGCATATCGGCGGGCACGGCCACATACTCGGCATAGCCGCCGCCGCCCAGCAGCGCGCACACCTCGTCGCCGACACGCCATTTGCCCTCGGCCTGCGCCTTTGCGCCCAGCGCCCTGATGACGCCCGCGGCCTCCAGACCGTACCATTCCGGCCAGCCGGGAGGCGGGGGATACTGCCCCGCGCGCTGGAGCAGATCGGCGCGGTTGAGCGCGGCGGCGTGGATTTCGAGCAGAACGTCGTCCTCGCGCAGCGTGGGATCGGGAACTTCCGTCCAGTGCAGCTTTTCATCCTGACCCTTGAGTATGGCGTGCATGATAAGTCCTCCTTTTTGCATTTCAGCGGACGAACCGCTTGTCATTCGGAATGTGATCATGTATAATAGGGATGCGGTCAGACGGCTCGAGCCGTCCAGCCTGCCTTTATCATAGCGCGATTTCGGGCGCGCGTCCATGGCGCTTTGAACAGAGAATCATGTATAAAACGGCAAGGAGAAATGCTATGGCCATCAGCTTTGATCTGTCGCAGGCGCGGCGCGTGGCGGCGGCGGCCTCCCATTATTACGAGCAGGCGACGGAGCCGCTCTATCTCGACCGCGTGCTGACGCATCACGATCTCATCTATCTGCGCGAGGGCGCATGGGCGATCACCGAGGGCGAGACGGAATACCCGCTCGAGCGCGACGACGTGCTGCTGCTCACGGCAGGGCATCATCACTACACCCGCCTGCCCTGCAAGCCGGGGACGCGCACATTCTGCATCCATATCTCCTGCGAGCGCGGCGACCGGCCGGATAATCCGCGCGCCCTGCGCCTGCCCACGCGGCTGTCGGCGCGCTCCGCTCCCGAGGTTCGGCGCTATTTTGAGGAGATCGTATCGGTCTACTGGAGCGACAGGCCGCATAAGGAGGCGCGGCTGAGCGCGCTGGTCAATCTGCTGATCCTTTCCCTCGGCGACGCGGCGGAAGCGGACGGGGGCGATCTGGCCGGGCGCATCGTCGCGCTGATTAACGCCGAGCCGCATCGCACGCTGCGGGTGAGCGAGGCCGCCGAGGCGCTCCATGTGAGCGTGCGCACCGTCGAGAACGCCATGAACCGCGCCGTCGGCCAGTCGTTTGCGAAATATCAGATGAACCGCAAGCTGGAGATGGCCGCGCGGCAGATCGAGCTGGAGCCGGACGTGCGCCTGGCCGAGATCGCCGCGACGCTCGGCTTCTGCGACGAATTTCACCTGAGCAAGGCGTTTAAGCGGAAATACGGCGCGCCGCCCTCGCAGTACAGGCGCAGAAACGACCAGTAGAACGGCATACAAAAAGGCTCTCTCGAAACAAATCGGGAGAGCCTTTAAGGTTTTGCGCTATTTGGCCTCGCGCGGCATGGCCCGAAAGGCCCCGCGCAGCTTGCCGATGCTTTCGTCGTTCAGCTCGCTGATCAGCAGCAGCGCCGCCTTTACGGCCTCCTCGGGCGAGAGGGAGAAGCTCCTGCAGAACAGCACGGAAAGCTCGTCGCGCTGCGTCTCCAGCTCCATGGCCAGCGCGCGGCCTTCCTCGGTCAGGCGCACGTCGCCGTAAAGCTCCTTGCGGATCAGGCCCTTCTCCTGGAGCACCTCGAGCGCGTGGTGGACGGTCGGACGCTTGATGCCCAGCAGGTGCGCCACGTTCTTCGAAAGCACTGTGTCATAGGCGTCCGAGAGGGCCAGCACGGCCAACAGGCAGCGAATGAGTGAATATGAGATGGCTCGTCACGTCCCTCCATAGAGTGCAGGGCACACTCTCATGTCGTTTCTAAAAAATGGGGGATGCGGAGCTCGCATCCCCCATGAAGGCTGTGGACTAATGGCAGTTGCCCTTGCAGTGGGCGCAATCGCCGCCGCAGCTGGAGTTGCCGTTCTTCTTATCGCGCACCATTTTCCATATGACCAGACCGATTATGGCGAGCAGTATGCCGCCGACGATGATTGTTGCCATTGCTCAAAACCTCACTTTCAGGCGTTTTCGTATTTATTCTTGCGCACGAGCATGTAGATCATACCCACCAGCACGATGATGGCGGCGATCAGGCCGATCACATTGACGTGGCCGGTGAACAGATTGCCGAACTGATTGATCATCAGGGCGATCAGATAGGCGAAGCCGCACTGATAGCCGATGGCGAACCAGGTCCACTTGGCGTTGTTCATCTCGCGCTTGATGGCGCCCATGGCCGCGAAGCAGGGCGCGCACAGCAGGTTGAAGACCATGAAGGAGAAGCCGGTGATGCCGGTGAAGGCCAGCGCCAGGTTCTGATAGGTTTCCGCGCCGCCGTACAGGATGCCCAGCGTGCCGACGATGTTCTCCTTGGCGACCAGGCCGGTGATGGACGCGACGGCAGCCTGCCAGTTGCCCCAGCCCAGAGGCGTGAAGATCCAGGCGATCGCGCCGCCGATCTTGGCCAGGATGGAGCCGTCGATCTGTTCCTCGGTCAGCATCTGGAACGTGCCGTCGACCCAGCCGAAGTAAGTGGTGAACCAGACGACGATGGTGGACAGCAGTATGATCGTGCCGGCCTTCTTGATGAAGCTCCAGCCGCGCTCCCACATACTGCGCAGGACGTTGCCCAGCGTCGGCCAGTGATAGGCGGGCAGCTCCATGACGAACGGAGCGGGATCGCCGGCGAACATCTTGGTCTTCTTGAGGATGATGCCGGACACGATGATGGCGGCCATGCCGATGAAGTAGGCGGAGGTGGCCACCCAGGCGGAGCCGCCGAACAGCGCGCCCGCGATCATGGCGATGAAGGGGGTCTTCGCGCCGCAGGGGATGAACGTGGTGGTGATGATGGTCATGCGGCGGTCACGCTGGTTCTCGATGGTACGGGAAGCCATGATGCCGGGGATGCCGCAGCCGGTGCCGATCAGGATCGGGATGAAGCTCTTGCCGGAGAGACCGAACTTGCGGAAGATACGGTCCAGAACGAAGGCGATACGGGCCATGTAGCCGCAGGCCTCCAGGAACGCCAGCAGGAGGAAGAGAACCAGCATCTGCGGCACGAAGCCCAGAACCGCGCCCACGCCGGCGACGATGCCGTCCAGGATCAGGCCGCTGAGCCACTCGGCGCAGTTGACCTTTTCAAGCAGATTGCCCAGCAGCACCGGGATACCGGGCACCCAGACGCCGTAGGCGGAGGTGTCGGGCGCGCCATAGGCGTCCTTATACTCGGTGTTTTCCCACTGAGCGACGGCCTCAACCAGAACGTCCTTCTTGGTGTCCTCATACTTGGTCACCTCAAGGGTTTCCTCGTCCTGCGTCTCATAGGTGACGCTCGCGTCGTCGGGCGTTGCGGCGACCAGCTCGGTAAGGGCGGCCTTGGCGGCTTCCTCGTCGTAATCCTCGGCCTCGCTGTCCAGCGCGGCGGCCATTTCGTCGGTGCCGTACTCGGCCATGAACGCGTCGATGATCGCGTCGGTGTCGCCGTAGGCCTCGGCGGCCGCGTCATATTCGGAGGAGCCGTTGCCGAAGAGATGGAAGCCGTCGCCGAATATGCAGTCGTTTGTGAAGCCCGTGAGTGTCGCGCCGACGGTGCTCATGGAGATGTAGTAAACCAGCCACATCACCGCGATGAAGATCGGCAGACCCAGCCAGCGGTTGGTGACGACGCGGTCGATCTTGTCGGAAGTGGAGAGCTTGCCGGAGTTTTTCTTCTTGTAGCAGGCCTTGATGACGTCGGCGATGTAGACATAGCGCTCATTGGTGATGATGCTCTCCGCGTCGTCGTCCAGCTCCTTCTCGGCGGCCTTTATGTCCGCTTCGATGTGCGCCTTCACGTCCTCGGGAATGGAGATCTGCTCCAGCACTTTTTCGTCGCGCTCAAAGATCTTGATGGCGTACCAGCGCTGCTGCGCCTCGGGCATGGTGTGGACGGCCGCCTCCTCGATGTGCGCGATGGCGTGCTCGACGGGGCCGGAGAACGTGTGATGGGGCACGGGCGATTTTACGGTCTTGGAGGCCTCGATGGCCGCCTCGGCCGCTTCCATGATGCCCTCGCCCTTCAGCGCGGAGATCTCCATGACCTTGCAGCCCAGCTGACGGGACAGCTCGCCGATGTTGATCTTGTCGCCGCTCTTGCGGACGACGTCCATCATGTTGACGGCGATGACCACCGGAATGCCCAGCTCCAGCAGCTGAGTGGTCAGGTACAGGTTGCGCTCGAGGTTGGTGCCGTCGATGATGTTCAGGATGGCGTCCGGACGCTCGGTGACCAGGTAGTTACGGGAGACGACCTCTTCCAGCGTGTAGGGGGACAGGCTGTAGATGCCCGGCAAGTCCATGATGACGACGTCGTCATGCTTCTTGAGCTTGCCTTCCTTCTTCTCAACGGTAACGCCCGGCCAGTTGCCGACGAACTGGTTGGAGCCGGTCAGGGCGTTGAACAGCGTGGTTTTGCCGCAGTTCGGGTTGCCCGCCAGCGCGATCTTGATGGTGGCCATAAAATCTCCTCCTGTGAAATGCTTTCCTATTGTAAAACCCTCTTGATCAGCGAACCTCGATCAGCTCGGCGTCGCCGCGGCGGACGGACAGCTCGTAGCCGCGCACAGTCAGCTCCATGGGATCGCCCAGCGGCGCGACCTTGCGGACGTAAACCTCGGTGCCCTTGGTCAGGCCCATGTCCATGATGCGGCGCTTGAGCGCGCCCTCGCCGTGCAGTTTCTCGATGACGGCGTGTTCTCCAACCTTGATGTCTTTGAGCGTCTTCATGCCTTTCTCCTCCTCTATCTATGAAACGGTTTTCTGCCCTCCCGCGCCCCATGCCGCGCGGCGGGAACGTCGACCGCTCATGTCCCGTTCAGGTTACACCATAATGCGCATCGCCATGGTCTTGTCCAGCGCGACGCGGCTTTCCTTGACGTTCAGGATCAGGTTTCCGCCCAGCTCGTTCACCACGGTCACTTGCGCGCCCACGACGAACCCCAGCTCGGAAAGGTGCTGCTTCACCTCGTCCTGTCCCGTAATCCGCTTGATGATGTTCGTGTCGCCAACGCTTGCCATTCCCAGCGGCATCAATTAAGGTCATCTCCCTCCAATTAGCATTATCTAACTCACGGGGGTTATAAAAGGTTAATGAGGTTTAACCCATCAACCGTGTGGTAGTTTAATACAACTAACTTGTGTTGTCAATATGTCTGGGGGCTATTTTGTGTGTTAAATATCTTTAACCAGAGTAAGACGCATTTTACACGGGATTCTGTTGACAAGCGGCCCGCGCATCTGCTATGATAATTGCGGTTAGAGGTGCTTAACCAACAAAAAGGCAGAGGCCTCTTTAAGCGGCCAGTGAGAGGGAGCGTGGGAAATAATGAGTATCGTCATCGTTGGAGGAAACGAGTGTATGGAGCGGGCGTACTGCGACAAGTGCGCGGATTATGGACACCGCGCGAAGGTGTACACCATGCGGCGGAAGGATTTCCCGCGTGTGTTCGGGAATCCCGATCTGTGCATTCTTTTTACAAGCACGGTATCGCACACCATGACGCAGGCGGCCTGTGAGCTTGCGCGCAAGAAGAAGGTCACGGTTCTGCGCAGTCACACCAGCTCGCTGGCGGCGCTGGACGGGCTGCTGCGCGCGTTCGGAAAGGAAAAGGGCCATGTCGCGTGCGTTTGAGGAGGATCTGATCCGCCATTGCGCCGCGACGCTGGCCGGGCATAAGTGCGCGAGTCTGTTTTCCTGCCGCGCGCCGTCGCAGAAATGGCTGAAGGACAACCAGGACTCGGCCAACGCGGCGCTCTCCGGCAAGGGGATGCGCGCCTGTCTGGTCAGGAACTGTGAGCGCGGCGCGCTGGTGTATGTCTATCGCGTCGGCGCGCTCGAGAAAAAGCTGGCCGAGCCGGCTGTGCGCGCGTTCCTGACCGGCTATGGCTACGAGGATTTCTCCATTGAAAGCGCGCTGGGGACGCTGGCGCGGCATATGATATGCGGCGAGAGCTTCCCGCATGAAATCGGCGTGTTTCTGGATTACCCCCTGGCCGACGTGGCGGCGTTCATTGAAAACGAAGGCCGGAACTGCCGCTGCGTCGGATGCTGGAAGGCCTATTCCAATATAGACGAGGCGCGGCGTCTGTTCGCGCTCTATCGCAAGTGCCGCGACGTCTATATGGCCTGCTATCAGCGCGGCTTCGGTGTTGCGCGGCTCACGGTGGCCGCCTGACATACAATCCATTCCATATTATTAAGGAGGACTTGAAAACATGAGCAAGGTTGCAGTTGTTTATTGGAGCGGCACGGGACACACTCAGGCGATGGCCGAGGCGGTGGCCAAGGCGGCGGGCGCGGATCTGATCACGGCCGCGGAATTCGGCCCCGATCAGGTGGCGGCGTACGACGCGATTGCGTTCGGCTGCCCGGCGATGGGCGCCGAGGTGCTGGAGGAGGAAGAGTTCCAGCCCATGTTCGACGCGGTGAAGCCCGCTCTGAATGGCAAGAAGATCGCACTGTTCGGCTCCTACGGCTGGGGCGACGGCGAGTGGATGCGTTCCTGGGAAGAGGATTGCCTGGGCGCGGGCGCGGTTCTGGCCTGCGAGAGCGTCATTTGCCAGGACGAGCCGGACGACGACGCGCTGGCCGCCTGCGAGAAGCTGGGCGAGGCGCTGAAATAATTTTTCAAAATCACTGATAGACAATGGGGAGGTGCGTTGATCATGAAAAGGCTCAGGAGCAAGCTGAAGAATCTGGCCGTGATGGCGCTGGCGCTGTGCCTGCTCTGCGCGCTGTCGGCTGGGAACGCCGAGCAGAGCTTTGATGCGGACGCGTTCATGACGTCGATCAACGGCACGTACGGCGCGCTGTTCTCCGTCATCACGCAGCCGGAATATGACAGCGTGTGGCTGGAACGCTGCGCCGAGTATGCCGGCGAGGAAGACGCGCAGGCCGCCATGGACTATCTGACCACCGTCTGCTGCGGCGACGTTTACGGCGAGGAGGCCGTCAAAGCCTACAGCGGCGCGCCCGAAAGCGCGCAGTTCTATTGCGGCTTCCTCGGCGGCGTGGACGCGGACGGCAGCGAGGTGTTCTCCCACAAGTACGCCTATGTCGGCGACAGTGCGGAGATGGGCTTCCATCTCTACAAGACGGACGACGCGGACGCGGGCGAGTTCACCTATTTTGCCATGCGCGACGACACGCCCGAGAGCACCTATCACCTCGAGTTCCGCTATGGCGACGACGTCGAGGCGCTGGATAATTACGTCGAGGGCAAGTACGCCTACTGGATGGCGGCCGGCTTCAGCGCGGACTATGACGACGATCTGGTCTACAAGGTCATCGATCTGTTCTGCGAGGAGAACCTGATTGCGGCGGACGACGCTCAGGAATAATTCGGGTATTGCAGCGCGGCGCCGTCCTCTCCTTCTCAGATGCCGCTTCCTTCAACAATATAGCCATTGCAGTGAACGGCGCCAACGCTGTGTGCCATTCGCCAGTCGGATTTTCGGCTGGCGAATGTTTGCGTATCATTTTGAAAATCATGGATGAAAGGATGGATCGATCATGATTGAAACCACTGTGAAAATCGACGGCATGATGTGCGGTATGTGCGAGGCGCACGTCTGCGATGTGATTCGCCAGAAGTTCGATGTGAAGAAGGTCAGCGCCTCCTATTCGAAGGGTCAGGCGGTGATCCTCTCCGAGCAGCCGATCAATGAGAGCGAGTTGCGCGCCGCCATCAAGGCGACCGGCTACGAGGTCATGGCCGTGACCAGCGCGGCGCAGGCCGACAAGCCGAAAAAGGGCGGCCTGTTCGGGCTGTTCCGCCATTGAGGGGCGCACAAAAAAAGGGCACGTCTGCGGATGAACGCGGGCGTGCCCTTTTTTTGTGCGCCGAACGGCAGGAATCATAGGCGATATGCTCTGGCAGAGCGGGTGCGAACCGTCAGGCCAACGGACTGTCCTTTCCGTGCGGCAGGCTGTGCGTCAATTCTGCTCAAGCGGCGGATTTTATCACCGGCATGAAGGAAGAATGTCCTTCAGCCTTTCGGATTTTCGTCGAGAGACTCCGGCGGGCTTTACGCCGCGCTATTTCTGCGCGCCGGTCTGCGTGATGAGCAGACCCAGTATGCCCTCTGACAGCGCGACGCTCAGAACGGTATCGCCCTTCTGGAGCAGTTCGCCGACCGACACGCCGCCGTCTCCGGATGCGATCTCCGTCCATCCGCTCTCCTTCAGCGCCTGAACGTAGGCCCTGCCCTGCTCGATGCTGATGTCCTTATAGTATATGGCGTAGTGTCCGGAGTCGGAAAGATCGTATATATAGTCGATTTCTCCGCTTTCGGGGCGGGGCAGGCCGGCGGTCAGCGCGTTGTCCGGCCATTCGCTGACGGAAATCGGCTCGGCGCCGGTCAGCCAGCTGGCGTATTGCGCGGAGGGATCGGATTTGGACGCGCAGCCGGTCAGCGCGATGAGGGCGCAGAGGGACAAGGCGGAAAGCAGGCGTTTCATGGCGGGTCATTCTCCTTTCGAAAGCCGCTTTTTGAGGATTCGGCGCAGCATGAGCAGCGCGGCGGCAAACGCGGCAATGCCGATGATCGTCTCGATCAGGCGCGCGTCCACGGGCGAGGATACGACGATCGCCGTCATGGCGTCCGCGCCGCCGATAACGGACGGATCCGCGGGGCGGGAGAGCGCCAGGAGCAGCAGCATGAAGAGCGCGGCCAGTATAAGCGCGGCGGCCAGCGCCCATTCGAGGGCGGCGCGGCGGCGGGCGTACGCGTCGCCGAACGGGGCCTGCGCCTCTCGGGCAAAAAGCTCCGGCGCGCCGAGACGGGCGATGATCTGCGCGTCGCTCTCGCCGTGCTCGCGGGCGGAGGCGAAAATTTCGGACAGGTCGCGCAGAATTTCGGCCTTCTGGCGGCGGGGCAGTATAAGCGCGCGTTTTACGCGGCGGATGTAGGCTTGTCTGTTCATGGCTTGTCCTCCGGCTCGATAAAGCGGTTTACGCACGCGGCGTAGTCCTTCCAGAACGCGGTCAGCTCACGGAGCGCGCCGCGGCCGCGTTCGGTCAGCGAGTAGTATTTTTTCAGGCCGCCGTTGGCGGGGGACGCGGCCATGCGGCAGGCGATCAGGCCGCCCTCCTGCAAGCGATAGAGGATCGGATAGACCGTGCCCTCCCGCGCATAGCCCAAAACAGCCGCGCCGCCGTCGTTGAGCGCCGTGATCAGCTCGTAGCCGTAGGTTTCTCCGCGCGCAATCAGGCTCAGCAGGATCATCTCGAGCGCGCCCTTTTTGAACTGCTGGACGTATTTGCCGTCCACGCTCATCCCTCCCTTGAATGGGCAATGCCTTTCCATGACTATTTAGTAATACTAAGTAGATGCGCCCATTATACGCCTGATTTTGGGGCTTGTCAAGAGAAAAGCGCGCAAAAAAGACGCTCTCCGGCGCGGATGTGAAGCCGCATGGAGGAAAGCGTCTGTTGGGAGGACGATGTTGTCAGGCCTTGACCGCGCCCGAGGTGATGCCCTCGATGTACAGCCGCGAGCTGAACATGAACATGAGCAGCAGCGGGATCGTCGCCATGACGAAGCCGGCGATCATCGCGCCGTAATCGGTGATGCCCGTCGAGGAGCTGTAGATCTGCACGGCCACCGAGATGACCTGCTTGGTGTTGGAGTCGATGACCAGCAGCGGCCAGATAAAATCGCCGTACAGGCTGATCATGTTCATGACCACCAGCGTGGCGAGGATCGGCTTGGAGAGCGGCAGCGCGATCTTGTAGAACGCCTGGAATTCGCGCGCGCCGTCTATGCGCGCCGATTCGAACAGCGCGGGCGACTGGCTGGAGATGAACGTCCGACAAAGATACATGCCCATGATCTGACCGCCCGAGGCCCAGGGCAGCCACAGCGCCCACCATGTGTTTTTGAGGCCGAGACGCTGTATGAGCTTGAAGGAGGGCGTGAGCGTGAGCACGCCGGGCACCATCATCAGCGCGAGCATCATCATGAACAGGAAGTTCTTGAGCGGAAACTCCAGCCGCGCGAACACATAGCCCGACATGGCCGAGAGCGCAACGATGAAGAACGTGCCCACGGCCACCGTGATGACCGAGTTGACCATATTCTGCACCAGCTGCGTCCAGGCGGCGTTGTAGTTGCTCCACTGGGGCGGATTGGGGATCGCCCAGAGGTTATTGTAGAACTGCGCCTGACTCTTGAGCGAGAGGAACACCATCAGAAAGATCGGGATAAAGGCCAGCAGCACAAAGATCGTCGTCAGGAGCGTGATCAGCGTCTGAGACGCAATGACGCCGCCCCTTTTGCGCCGCCGCATGGCCTGAGCGGAGAGTTCTTTTTTCATGATGCGTCCTCCTCTCTAGTTCAGCTCCTGCGTGCGGATGCGCAGGTTCAGCAGCGAGCCGATCAGTATGACGATGAACATCACAAGGCCCATCGCGCAGGCATAGCCGTACTGGCCGAATTTCGTGGCCGCGTAGTACAGCTCAAGGCCGGGCACATAGGTCGTGTAGCCGGGGCCGCCCTGCGTGAGCAGATACACGCCGCCGTAATCCTGAACCGCGCCGATGAACGTCGTAATGACGAGCATCTTGATCTGCGGCGATATGAGCGGCAGATGGATGTGGAAGAAATTCCACGCGGGCGTGCTGCCGTCCACCTTGGCGGCCTCGAACAGCTCCTCGGGGATGTTGATCAGCCCGCCGTAGAACACCAGGAACGCGAAGCTGTTGATCCACGGGAAGCCCATGAATATGATCGCGCCCAGCGCCGTTCTCGAATCGCCCAGCCAGGCGTGCTTCCAGCTGCTCAGGCCGAGCACGTCCAGTATGCTGTTGAGCGCGCCGATGTTGGGATCGTAGATGTTCTTCCACATGAGCGTGGAGACCACGCCCGGCACCACCATGGGCACCACCAGCAGCAGGCGGAACCAGTAGCGCCGGCGGCTGCTGTGTCCCGACAGCGTGCGCATGGCAAAGACCAGCTCGGCCAGCAGCACGGGCACGGTGAGCAGCTTTAAGAAGCTGGCGATCATCATGATGAGGAGGTTCTTCACGCCCAGCAGGAAATAGCCCTCGGTGATCATCTTGACAAAGTTGTCAAAGCCGATGAACTTCACCTCGCGCATCGTGCGGGTGCTCAGGCTCCAGTCGGTAAAGGCGTAATAGAACGCCTGGAACACATTGTAGTAGTTGAAGATCAATATCAGCACGATGGAGGGCAGCAGCATCAGATAGGCCGTGCGGTGCCTGTACATCGAGCGGAAGAAGCGCGCGCCCAGAGTGCGGCTTTTCGGGAAGGCGACGATCAGCGCGGTCAGCGTGAGCACGGCCAGCGCGGCGATCGCCCACACGCTGTAACGCCTGATCATCGACATGAGGCCGATGTTGTCCAGCCGCGCGGCGGAGAACTCGTACAGATCCTGAGAGAGCGTCGCCACAAAGCAGCGCTTTTCGCCAAAGTAGATCTGCGAGACGTCGTAATCCTGCCGGTGGGAGAAGTGCAGCGCGCCGTCCGCGTCCAGTATGTGAATATCGCCCTCGCGCGTGCCCACGCCGATCC
>SFOF01000037.1 GCA_004552515.1 Clostridiales bacterium | reverse complement strand
CGCAGCCATACCTGATTATGTTCAGCGCGCATAGCCGCGTTGCATGAAGGATCGTCGGGATGAGCCGGAAACCGGCTCATCCCGGCGATCCTTCATGCGGCGCGGCTATGCGCGCTGAACATAATCAGGTATGGCTGCGATCCCAGTAGATCTGAGCCAGATCCAGCCACTGCTGAATGCCTGCGGACTCCAGATTGGCCTTGTAGCTTTCCCAATCCTTCTCGGGATCCATCTGACCGGTGGCGAAGGAAGCAATGCACTCGTTGACATAGCTGCGAATCTGGGTGATGACGTCGTTGTTGGCGTCCATTTCGTCCACAGTGTAGATCGGATCGACAAACACCTGCTCGGGCATCTGGCCTCTCCAGAGCTGATGCTGCGCGGCGATGTAGTCGCGGTAGGCGGTTACGCTGCCCAGCTGCACGCCCTCCTTCCAGCTGTAAACGCGCTGCGTCGTGGTGGTGGCGTTGGAGCCGTAGGTCTCCTCAGGCAGCATGCAGCACATGTGAATGTTCCAGATGGCGTTGTTCTGGGCGCTCCAGGGGTTCTCGACCGGCAGTATTCCGAACTTCGGCTCCCAGCCCATCATCTCGGCACGCTGGGAAGCGCCGCCGACAAAGTAGGCGTCGAAGGCATCGGGATCGTCGGCGCGGTACATCCAGTGCACGCCCGGCTCGCCGTAGCGGGTAATCAGAGAGCGGCGCTCATCCGCCCAGTAGTCAAAGAAGCGGAAAGCGATCTCGGGGGTCGCGCAGTCGGTGGTGATGTAGCCCAGCTTGGTGACGTTGGCGGTACGCTGCGGGGTGTAAGCGCCCTCGAACGGCGGGATCACATCGTAGGCCAGTACGGCGTCGCGGCTGGGATCCGGCATGGAGGTGACATACATGCCGACCAGCACGCCGATGATCTGCTCCTCGGCGGAGTAGCTCTGGGTCATGGAAACCAGTTCCTCGGTGGTCAGGCTGAATGTCATGTCGGAGAGCAGGCCTTCCTTGACCAGCTTGTTCAGGAACTTCATGGCCTCCTGCCACTCGTCGGTGACGAAGGGGGCGTACACCTTATTGTCCTTCACGTTCAGCATGTAATCCGGGTTCCAGTAGGTGAACATGTTGATGAGCATCTCGTCGTCGCCGCCGTTCCAGGTGCCGCCGATCATGGGAATCTCATCGGGCTTGCCGTTGCCGTTGGGATCCTCGTTCTTGAAACGCACCAGCATCTCATAGAACTCGTCCATATTGGTGGGCATCTCCATGCCCAGCTTCTTCAGCCAGTACATGTTGACATAGGGCGAGATGCGCGGCACGTCGCCGGAGCCCTTGGTATAGAAGGAATAGCCGTAGATATTGCCGTCCGCCTCGGTGGAGCGGAGGAAATACTCTTCGTAGTCGGATTCCTTCATGCCGCTCGCGCTCCAGAAGGTGGACGCATAGCCCTTCTCCTTGTCGTAGTAGTCATTCAGAGGCACGAAGTAGCCTTCCGTGCCATAGCCGGCCGCACGGACGCCGAAGTCGTACAGAAAAACGTCCGGCAGCTTGTCGCCGCTGGCCATCATCAGATCGACCGTGGTGGCCGTCTCGGCCGAGGGCAGCAGATGGAAGACCAGATCCAGGCCGGTCTCCTCCTCGCACATCTTCGTCATGTAGTTGTCGTCGTAGTCCAACACCAGGGTGTGCTGCGGAATCGCGATGGTGAGCTGTGTGGGTTCCGTGACAATGGGCAGCACGCCGTCTGCCGTCATGCCGGCGACGTCGCTCATCTGAAGGTCTTCTGCTAAGGCGACAGCAGAGAGAAGCAGCATCAGGGACAGAACCAGGGATACCAGTCTCTTCATAGGACTACCTCCTTTAATTAACACTGTGCAACGTTTACCGTAACACATGCACATTATACAGCTTCGCTATTCGAAAGTCAATAGATTTCAAATTCAAAATTCTCAAAAATCACTATTTCCGTGCCGCAGTCTCGTAATTTTACTAAATCTTAATATCATATCGGCTATTCTGCTTTTATCTCCGTTCGTTAACTCGCACATATCATTTATTTCATTCATACAGCAAGTTTATCCGCAATTTTCATCGGCATTTTGTTCCGAATTCAAAGCACAATCCCTGCGCGCCATGCAATTTCCGGCGAATCCCGGGGTGCGTCCCCCGCCGTTTCCCGCATTGGCGCTTGCCGCTTCCTTAATTTATAGCTGCAAAATCGGCGGTTTTGCAGCGCAATCCTTCCCATTTCCTGAAAATTCAGGCGGTCTCATCCCCTTTAGTATTTTGCTCGCATTTCAGTACTGAAATAATTCGCTCGTTAGCATATTCGAATTCAAAAGTTTTCATCTTCAGGCCAATTGACAGCGCGTGTGCCGTATGCTATACTTACGGCGAAAGGAGGCATAACATTCATGATTCCCTACAAGAATTCTCAGCTCTCCCCTCAGGAGCGGGCGCGAGATCTGCTTTCCCGCATGACGCTGCGTGAAAAGCTGGCTCAGATGCGCCTGATTACCCAGATCAACCGCAATTTTGACGGAGAGGCCTTTGACCGGGTCTTCCCGGACGGACTGGGCGCCACCTACGATACCATTGCGCTGAAAGCGGAGGAAATCAACCGCATGCAGCGGCATATGATAGAAAATACGCGCCTGGGCATCCCGATTTTCATGATGAGCGAAAGCCTACACGGCTTTTTCTGTGACGGCGCCACGGTATTCCCGCAGGCACTGGGTCTGGGGGCCACCTTCGACCCGGAGCTGATCGGCGAAATCGCCTCCGCCATCGGCCGGGAAGCACACGCCATGGGCATTCATGAAACCTACGCGCCCAATCTGGATCTCTCCCGCGACCCCCGCTGGGGCCGAGTCGAGGAAAACTACGGCGAGGACCCCTACCTGACCTCCCGCATGGGTGTCGCCTATATTCGCGGCCTGCAGTCCCACGGCATCGCGGCCAGCCCCAAGCACTATGTGGCGCACGGCTCCCCGGAGGCCGGCATCAATATCGCCCCGGTACACGCCGGCGAACGCGAGCTGCGCGAGACCATGCTCAAGCCCTTTGCCGCCGCCTTCACCGAGGGCGGAGCCATGTCTGTTATGCCGGCATACAGCGAGCTGGACGGCACTCCGGTACACGCCAGCCGTTTCCTCATGACCGACATCCTGCGCGGCGAACTGGGCTTTGAGGGCTGGAGCGTCTCCGACTGGGGCGCGGTGAGCATGCTCACCCATCTGCACAGGGTGGCATCGGACGCCCTCTCCGCCGGGAAGGCCGCTCTGCACGCCGGCATCGACATGGAAGCCCCAAATCCCTTCGGCTTCGGGGCGGAATTTGCCGCCGCCGCCGAGCGAGGCGAGGTAGATATAGAGGAAATCGATCAGGCGGTCTATCGCATTCTGCTGGGCAAGTTCCGTCTGGGGCTGTTCGAGCATCCGTACGCAGAGGAAAACGCCGCGTCCGCGCTGAATTCCGACCACGCCCGCGCGCTGGCGCTGAAGGCCGCCGAGGAAAGCTGCGTGCTGCTCAAGAACGACGGCGTCCTGCCGCTGAAAAAGGAGGCGTGCCGGATCGCGCTGATCGGGCCGGGCGCGAACCTCACTCAGCTGGGCGACTACACCGCCCCCTCCGCCACCGACCGAGCCGTCACACTGTACGACGCGATCAAAGCACGTATTCCCAATGAAAACCTTCTCTATGAGAAGGGCTGCTCCATCGCCTTTGCCGAGGAGGAAGAGATGGCGCGCGCCGTGCAGGCCGCTCAAGAGGCCGATGTGGCCATTCTGGTCATCTCGGACAACAGTTCCTCTTACGCCGGCGTAGGCTGGGGCGACGAGAACGCTCAGGGCGCTTCCGTGCCCACCTGCGGCGAGGGCTTCGACATGCACACACTGAAGTTTCCCGGCCGTCAGCAGGAGCTGTTCGAGCGGGTGGCCATGACCGGCACACCGCTGGTGCTGCTCGCCATGACCGGTCGCCCTTACGAGCTCACTCAGGCCGACCAGGCTGCCTCCGCCATTCTGCAGATCTGGTATCCCGGTCAGGAGGGAGGCGAAGCGGTGGCACGGCTGCTGTTCGGCGAAAGCTGTCCTTCCGGACGCACCCCCATCAGCTTCCCGCGCAGTGTGGGCCACATTCCCTGCTTCTACAACCATAAGCCCAGCGCGCAGGGCTACTATCACAAACCCGGCTCCTACGAGCAGCCCGGCCACGACTATGTGTTTGACCGCCCCGGCGCGCTGTATCCGTTCGGTCACGGCCTGAGCTACACCCGGTTTGAATACTCCAACCTGACGGTGGAGCAGACCGGCGAAATGGCCTTCGAGGCCTCGGTGACGGTCAAAAACGTCGGGAACCGACCCGGCGAGGACGCGGTGCTGCTCTTCCTCTCCGACCTGTACTGCCGCGTCACCCCCTTCGTGCGCCAGCTGCGCGGCATTCGGCGGGTATCGCTCAAGCCGGGCGAAAGCGCGCGCGTCCACTTCCCCATCGGGTTCGACGACCTGAGCTTCATCAACGAGGCGATGAAGCCCGAGGTGGAACCGGGCGAATTCCAGGCGGCCGTGGGTGAACTGCGGGTGCGGTTCGAATTGCAGCCAGTTTAACGGCGAAGGGTAATCCCGCCCCGGCTGTTCTCCGCCTCCCCAGAGGCTGGAGAATATGCAGAGGACAGTTCAAAGACGTAAAAGCCGGGCATATCATCGGCGTCCGGCTTAATGTAGAAAAGCATTGCATGATAAAAGGAGCTGACAGCCCATGAAGATCGGATTCGGACAGGCGGACATCACACCCAAGGGCGGGAAGGTTGCCCTGCTGGGGCAGTTTGAGACGCGCGTCACCGACCGGGTATTGGACCCGCTGTATGCGGTCGCCATGGTTATCCTCTCAGATAACGCGCGCACCGTATGGGTCAGCGCGGACACCTGTGAAATCTTTGAGGGAACCTCTCTCCTCACATTCGAGGCGGTGCGCAAAGTCATTCCCGACCTGCGCGAGGAGGAGTTTGTGCTTTCCGCCACGCACATACACACCGGGCCCACACTCTGGCCGGACACCTATCTTTCCCTGACCGGCAACCGCAGCGAGCCCAAGGAGGCCATGCCCGCCGCCGAGTGCAACCGCCAGTTTGCCGAAGGGGTGGCTCAAGCGGTTCGGGACGCGATGGACAACCTGTGCGAAGCGCGCGCTGAGCTGGCGGTCGCCCGCGTACAGACCGGCGTCTCCCGGCGCGTCTGCTACAAGGACGGCACGGCTCAGATGTACGGAGACGCTCACCGCCCGGATTTCCTCAAAATGGAAGGCCGGGACGGCGGCCCCATGCAGCTGCTGTATGTGTACAACGTTCAGGATGAGCTGACCGGCATCGTGGCCAACGTGCCATGCACCGCCCAGTGCGATGAAAACGCCCTGTACATGACCGCCGACTACTGGGGCGTGGTTCGCGAACGTTTGGCTCCGGAGCTGGGCAGGAACGTAAAAATCCTGCCGCTGTGCCGTTCGGCCGGTGATCTGTCTCCCCATCATATCGTGGACCGCGTGCCCATGGAAATGGCAGAGGGGTGCTACCATGGCCGGAAATGCTCGCTGTTCATGGGTGAGCTGGTCGCGGACGCCATACTGCATCATCAGAAGAAGATTCTGATCCGCTACGAGGGCCGTGTTCGCCACGCGCAGGGCATGCGGAAGATCGACTTCCCGGTCTGGCAGGTGACCGAGGCTGAATACAAATGGGCGCTGGAATACCTCGCCAATCGGGACAACTACACCGAGACCGGCTGGCCCCGAAGTCTGTTTGACAACGCCAATGCCCACACCCGCAAGCAGCGCTATGAAAGCGGCGACAAGCTGTATCCCTCCCGGATCTACGCCGCCGTGCTGGGCGACATCGTGTTCCTGTCCAACCCCTTTGAGCTGTACATCGAGTATGCCGACCGCATCCGCATGGCGCTTAAAGAAAACGTGGTATTTGACACTGAACTCTCCTACGACTGTCTGGGTTATCTGGCGACCCCCGCGGCAGTTCAGGGCGGCCATTACTCGGCCAATATCTTCAACGGCGTCTGCGCGCCGGATGGCGGCGAGCTGCTGGTGCAGGAAAGCATCGATCTGGCGAAATCCCTTCTGTAACAAAACGACCGCAATATAAAGGAGGAAAACCACATGTCCCGCTATATTCCCTTCCCCGCGTATTACGACGACATGCCCATCGACATTTCCTTTGTCTTCCGCGCCGAAAAGCCTGCCGGCAAACACGGCTTCATGAAGGTCAACGGCAGTCACTTTTCCTTTGAGGACGGCACGCCGGCCCGCTTCTGGGGCGTCAACTTCAACGGCGGCGCCTGCTTCCCGAGCTTCGACTATTCCGAAAAGGTGGCTCGCCGCCTGGCCAAGACCGGCGTGAACATCGTGCGCTTCCATCAGCTGGACGCCGAGTGGAACACCCCCAACATCTTCTCCTTCAGCAAGGGCGAGCGCATCGGCTCCACGCTGGAGCTGCATCCGGAGAGCATGAAGCGGCTGGACTATCTCATCAAGTGCCTGAAGGAAGAAGGCATTTATGTCTACCTGGACATGAACACCTATCGCAACTTCAAGTCGGGCGACTGCGTAGAAAACCCCTTTGAGCTGAAGGACGCGGCCGACCCCTACTGCTACTACAACCCCCGCCTGATTGAGCTGCAGAAGAAATTCATCCATGACATCTGGAACCATGTCAATCCCTATACCGGACTGGCCTACAAAGATGATCCGGTCATCGTCATGAGCGAAATCATCAACGAGCGCGACTTCTTTGCCCGCGAACGGCTCAAGATCGAGCCGTATGTCAGCGAATTCCGCGAGGTGCTGCGCGCCTGGTGCAGAGATAATGGCAAGACGCTGGATGTAGACGCCATCTCCGACCTGAACGACAACACCATTCCCGAGCTGGTGGCGTGCAAGGTAGACGTGCAGACTCGATTCTATCGTGAAATGTACGACTACATGCGCGAAGTGGGCGTCAAAATCCCGATCTGTGGCACCAACTGGTGCGTCAATGGCGCGGTCACCAAGTCCAACCACCTGATCAACGACTTCATCGACACCCATACCTACTTCTACGACTGGAAGTGGGGCGAGCGCGTCAAGTGCTGCATGAATCGCGCCACAACGCAGGTTCCCACTTACGGCATGGAATCCGGCACCATGGTGCGCGCGCTGGATCGCCCGCTGTTCGTGTCCGAATGGGATATGCCCTGGCCCAACGAGTTCCGCGCGGAGAGCAGCATTCTGTATGCCGCCGTGGGCGCGCTTCAGGGTTGGGACGGCTGGGCCATACACACCTACGCCTATGGAACCAAGCTGATGTACATGAACATTCTGGGCAAGGAGGTTTCCTCGAACTCCATCGGCGGCGTTCCCTACCGCGAGGGCATCTTCTCGGTCTGGAACGACCCGGCCAAGTACGGCCTGTTCTATCACGCGGCGCTGATTGCCCGACGCGGCGACGTGAAGGAATCCTCCGCCCGCAACGCCGTGAAGGTGGATAATCTGGTCGGCCCGATCTCCGGCATCGCCGGGGCGGCGGAATATGCCCGCACCGGCGTCTGCTTCGACGGAATCGACAACGGCGGAGCCGACCGTGTCTATGCGCAGGACGAGCCGATCGTCGACCTGAGCCGCGGGGAAATCACCTCCGACACCGGCGAGCTGTACCGCAGCTGGACAAAGAACTACGGCTCCATCGATACCGGACGCACCAAGGTGGCCTACGGCTTCCTGGGCAAGAATGGCGAAATCAGCCTGAAGGGACTATCCGTCAAGGCCGAAAGCGACTTTGCCGTGGTGGCGCTGTCATCCCTGACCGACGCGGACATAAATGCCTCCGACAACCTGCTTCTGAGCACCGTCGGCCGGGCGCGCAACACCGACGCCCGCTTCGAGGGCGATCAGATGTATGACTACGGCAAGCCGCCCATCACGGTGGAGGTCATTGAGGCGGACATCGCCATCAAAACCGAACGGCACGACCTGATCGTCTGGGCCGTCAACGCCGAAGGCTATTTCGTAGGCAAGGTGCCCGCCCGCTATGAGGACGGCTGCCTGAAATTCACCGTGGGCAAGACAATGCCCAGCGCCTACTACCTGATTCAGGCAGAATAACCGCCATCGTCAGAAGATGATCCGTCCTGACCGCGCTCGCTCACCCATGTTCAGCGGGCGGCTCCAGGGCACGGCCATCTTTTTGCCGGGCTGTCCAGCCTGCCCCAAAATGCCGCCCGGAACACCTGGCGGCGAATGCTTCCCGACCGACCTGCGGACCGGATGCGCGCCCCTGTCCGCTTCGGACAGAATGCCCTGTTCGCGGGTCGTTTTCTATGGCGCAGAGCGAGTCCATTCGCCCAGAAAGGAGCGAATATGTCCCGATTTATTCCATTCCCTCTACGGTACGACGCCATGCCCATCGATATTTCCGCTTCCTTCGGCAATGAAAAGCCGGCTGGCAAGCATGGCTTTCTGCGGCGCGACGGCGCTCACTTTGCCTTTGAGGACGGCACGCCCGCCCGTTTCTGGGGCGTCAATTTCAACGGCGGCGCCTGCTTCCCGGAAGCCTGGTATGCCGAAAAGGCGGCGAGCCGGCTCGCCATGACCGGCATAAACATCGTCCGCTTTCATCAGCTGGACGCCGAGTGGAACACGCCGAATCTGTTCTCCTTCAGCAAGGGCGAACGCATTGGCACCTCCCGCCGCCTGCATCCGGAAAGCATGAAGCGGCTGGACTATCTCATCAAGTGCCTGAAGGAACAGGGCATTTACGTCTATCTGGACATGAACACCTACCGCAAGTTCAAATCCGGCGACGGAGTGGAAAACGCATGGGGCATGGATGACGCCGGAAAGCCCTACGAGCACTATAACCGCCGTCTGATCGAACTGCAAAAGGAATTCATGTTCCAGATATGGAACCACAAAAACCCTTACACCGGCCTGATGTACAAGGACGATCCGGTCATTGTCCTGAGCGAAACCGTCAATGAAAGCAATCTGATTCATCCGGCCTTCCCGATGACCGCCGAACCGTATGTCAGCGAGTTCCGGAAGCTCTATCGTGCCTGGCTGGACAAGCATCAGCTGACCGATGACGCGGAGCGCATCGACCTGAACGACAACACCAACCCCACGCTGCACGCCTTCAAGATTCAGGTCATGACGGAATTTCAGCAGGAAATGTACGACTATATGCGCAAAATCGGCGTGAAAATTCCCATTACCGGCGAAAACATGATGACTGATCTGGGCATTCACCGCTCCAACGCCTGTATGGACTACATGGACAGCCACGCCTATTTCGGCGGCCCGGATTGGGGCGAAGTCAAGCGCACCTGTCACAGCGTCGCGCCGACGCAATGCCCCTCTTTCAATATGGAGTCCCTGGCGGGCATGCGCGATCTGAAGCGTCCGTTCTTCGTCTCCGAATGGGATATGCCCTGGCCCAACGAATACCGTGCGGAAAGCAGTGTCCTTTTCGCCGCGATAGGCGGTTTGCAGGGCTGGGCCGGCTGGTGCATTCACACCTACGCCTACAGTGCCCGCCTGTACAATGTGGATGTGCTGGGGCACGAGGTCTCCAGTCCCATTGGCGGAAGACCCTATCGGGAAGGCGTGTTCAGCACCTGGAATGATCCGGCCAAATACGGTCTGTTCTATCACGCCGCGCTGATAACCCGCCGAGGCGACATCCGGGAAGCAGATCAGGCCATCGAGCTGCTGGCCGAGAATCTTCAGGCGCAGGGTGGCCCGCTGGCGCTGCGCACCGCCACCGAGCTGGCGCGCACCGGCGTCCTCTTCGAGGGAGAATCCCCCTCGGCCGAAGCCGTCGTACGGCAGAGCGACCGGATCATTCCCGATACGGCGACGGAAGTGACCTCCTGCACCGGGGAACTGTATCGCAGCTGGGCGAAAAACTACGGCGTGATTGACGCGCCCCGCACCAAGGCCATCTATGGCTTTCTGGGCAAAAACGGGGAAATCCGCGCAGACGGTCTTTCCGTTCAGGCCAAAACCGATTACGCAGTCATCGCCCTCTCCTCCCTGACCGACGAGGACATCAGCTCCTCCGATAACCTGCTGCTGACAACGGTCGGCCGGGCGCAAAATACCGGCATGCGGTATGAAGACGATCAGATGTATGATCCCGGACACGCGCCGGTGCTGATTGAAGTCATTGAAGCCGAGGTGGCCATCCGCACCCGGCGGACAGATCTGATCTGCTGGGCGGTCAACGCGGAAGGATATTTCGTGGGCAAGGTGCCCAGCCAGTATGAAGCCGGCTGGCTCAAACTGTCTCTGGGGCAGACCATGCCCAGCATGTATTACCTGATTCAGGCAGAATAGTTCATCCCCCTGCGCAAAGTAACTGAAATTCAACGAAAAGCGGGCAGGCCAAGGGCGACTTTCTCGCCAAATCCCGCGCCGCGATCCCTGAAGAAAGAACAGGAGGAATGTATCGTGACATATGTAAAGCCCGTTGTGGGCATGGTCTGCTTCGGCGAAGTGAATACGCCCTATGAGCGCCTGGAAATCAAACACCGGGAGGCTGTGCAGCAGCTTGCCGAGCTGGACATCGAACTGATCGACGCCGGCATCGTCATTGACGACCCCGCCTATGAGACGGCGGACGCCGCCATCGCCCGTCTGCGCGGCCGGGAATTCTCCTCTCTGATCATCTGCGTGGCCGGGTGGGTGCCCACGCACGCCGTGATCCGCGTGACCGACGTCTTCCGCCACCTGCCCATGGTGCTGTGGGGAATGTGCGGCTGGATGGAAAACGGGCGGCTGGTCACCACCGCCGATCAGGCAGGAACCACCGCCATCCGCCCGGCTCTGGAGGCCATGGGCTACCGATTCCGCTATGTCTACTCCGTCATCGGAAAAAAGCCGCCGCTCAAAAAGATTGACAGCTATCTGCGCGCCGCCAACGCTGCCGCCCGCCTGCGCCACTCCCGCATCGGCTCCATGGGCTATCGGGATATGCTGCTGTACGGCACTCAGTTCGAGGGCAACTCCATGCGCGGACAGCTGGGCATCGAGGTGGAAACCTTTGAAATGCTGGAAATGCTTCAGAACATGGAGCAGCTGGACGCAGATGAAGTAGAAAAGCTGGTGGGCGAGATGGAGCGCGAATGGACCTATCAGCTTCCCTGCGACCGGGAGGTGCTGATGAAGGGGGCGCGCTACGCGCTGGCGCTGGCTAAAAAAATCCGGGAGCGCGGCTACGACGCGGTGACTCTGGTGGACGTGGACGGCATGAAGAAACTGCTGGGCTATCCGCCGGCCATCGTGTTCATGCTGCTGGAGAAGCTGTGCTGCGTCATGACCACCCCGGAAAACGACGTTCTGGGCAACGCCACCCAGCTGATGCTCAGCTACCTGAGCGGACAGAACATTCACTACATGGAGTATTACGAGTTCTTCGAGGACAGCATGCTGATTGGCACGCCCGACTACATTCCCGCCTCTGTCACCAAGGGAGAGATAACCATGCTGCCCACCGCCTTCGGGCTCCTGAGCGCCTCGCTGCTCAACGTCAGCAAGGTTCGGGACGGCTATGTTACCTGCGCCCGCCTGAGCTACCGCGGCGGCAAATATTACATGCATCTCTACACCGCCGAAGCCCGCCAGCCCATGGCATGGCAGGAATACGGCTGGACCGATCCGGTTCCGCAGCTGTGCAGCCTGCAAGTGTTCCCGGACAGCTGCACGGTAGAGGAATTCGCACAGAAGGTGTCCAGCCAGCATGTGCTGCTGGCCTACGGCGACTACACCGACGCGCTGACCGCGCTGTGCGGCCTTATGGGCATTGAGGTGGTGCGATGAGCCGCTATCTGATGGGCCTGGACGCCGGAACCACCTCCTTCAAGGGGGCGATCTATGACGAACAGGGCGTTTTGGTGGCTGTGCACCAGCTGGACTATACCCTGCTCACCCCGCAGGCCGACTGGGTGGAATACCCGGCGGAAGCATATTGGAATCACTTCTGTGAACTGACCCGTTCACTGCTGGAAAAATCCGGCGTGACCGCCCGGGACATCGAAGCGCTGGCCATCAGCAGCCAGGGCGAAACGCTTGTCTGTCTGGACGAGGCGGGCGAGCCGCTGGGCAACGCCATCGTCTGGCTGGACAACCGCGCGGCCAGTGAAGCAGACGCGCTGCGGCAGGCTTTCGGGCGGCGGGCGCTCTATGAGCACACCGGCCAGGCCGACATGCTGGCCACCTGGCCGGCCGCCAAAATCCTCTGGCTGCGGGAAAATCAGCCTGCCCGGTTTGCCCGGGTCAAGCGTTTCCTGCTGCTGGAGGACTGGCTGCTCTACCGGCTGACCGGACGCTTCGTCGGCGAGCCCAATCTGTGGGCCTCCTCGGCACTGATAAACATTCATACCGGGCAATGGTGGCCGGAAATGCTGAAAGAGGTGGGGCTCTCGCCGGACAGACTCCCGGAATTGCTGCCCTGCGGCGCGCCTGCCGGCCGCCTGCTGCCCGCCGCCTGCCGGGAATCCGGGCTTCATGAAGGCACGCTGGCCGTCATGGGGGCACTGGATCAGACCTGCAACACCATCGGCGCGGGCATCACGCTGCCCGGTTCGGTGTGCGAAACCACCGGCTCCTGTCTGGCGGTCAGCGCCACACTGCCAGAGTTTGTTCCCTGGCAGGAGAACGCCTTCATCACCTGTCAGAACCACGCGGTTCCCGGCCGCTACACTGCGCTTCTGTGGTCTCAGTCGGCCGGAATGGTGTTCAAATGGTTTGCAAAGGGCTTCTATCCGGAATTTGAGGGCAATCTGGACGCTGCCTTTGACCGGATGAACCGGGACGCCGCCCAAGTGCCGGCCGGCTGCGAGGGACTCCTCATGCTGCCCCATCTCAGCGGCGCCAGCAATCCGGAATTCGACCCGCACGCCAGAGGGGTCTTTTTCGGGGCGACGCTCCAGCACAGCCGCGCGCATTTCACCCGTTCCATTATGGAAGCGGTGGCCTTCATGCTGCGAAGAAACGCGGAACAGCTCACCGCCATGGGCGCGTCGTTCGACCGCATGTATTGCATGGGCGGCGCATCCAAAAGCCCGCTGTGGCTGTCCATCAAGGCCTCGGTCACCGGCTGCGCCATGCTGCCGCTGCGCGTGTCGGAAAGCGCCTGCCTGGGCGCGGCGCGGCTGGCCGGCGTGGGCGCCGGATGGTACGCGGATATCGACCGGGCCGCAGACGCGCTCTTGAACACTGGCGGCGAATTTCTGCCGGATCCGGCTCTGAAGCCGCTGTATGACCGATGCTTTGAGCGATATATTGCGCTCTATGAGGCGCTGAAGCCGGTCTTTGCTGGTGCATAGCAAAATCCGATTGCCGTCTCTTCCCGGAACGCCTCCACCACAAAAGAGAGGTTCTCTCCTGATCTATTGCCCTTTCGGGGATTCATTGAGCATACTGTTTCATCCAATGCCCCATCATGCGGCTCCTTGGCATTGGCCAAAGCCCTTTCGGGCACAAAAAAGCACCGCCGGATTGCCTCCCTCTCGGGCTCTCCCCGGGGGGCGACAGTCCGGCGCCTTCAGCGTGTTATTTTTTCACGGCTTGGTTGACGTTTTTTGCGTTTCGGTCTATAATAGCGGTTAGATATTAAACGCATTGATGCGGACTGCCCGCGCATTTCTTTCGTTCCAGAGAGCCGGAGAACGGTGCAATTCCGGCCGAAAGCGCGCAGGGGGATCCCCGCAGAGCGGCGTCCCGAACGGGAAAGACGCTTTCCCCAGTAAGGCCGGCCCGGGCGCGCCCGTTACAGCGCACACGAGAGGGAGCGGCTCCGCATTGTCTGGGCGGCTTCAATATTGGGTGGTACCGCGATGAATCGTCCCATGACCGGGCGGTTCTTTTTTATTTTCATTCGATATTTCATAAGGGAGGCAGAAACCATGTTTGAAAAGGTTTCCACGACGCTGGATTTTCTCAGCCGTGAAAAGGAAGTTCTCGAGTTCTGGAAAAAGAACGAGGTCTTTCAGAAATCCATCGATCTGCGTAAGGGCGGCGACGTCTTTACGTTCTACGACGGCCCGCCGACGGCCAACGGCAAGCCGCACATCGGCCACATCGAGACGCGCGCCATCAAGGATCTGATTCCGCGCTATCAGACGATGAAGGGCAAGTCGGTCACCCGCAAGGCCGGCTGGGATACGCACGGCCTGCCGGTCGAGCTGGAGGTTGAAAAGCAGCTGGGCCTGGACGGCAAGGATCAGATCGAGGCCTACGGCATCGAGCCGTTCATCAAAAAGTGCAAGGAATCCGTCTGGAAATACAAGGGTATGTGGGAGGATATGTCCGAGCGCGTCGGCTTCTGGGCGGACATGAAGAACCCCTACGTCACCTATGACAACAATTATATCGAGTCCGAGTGGTGGGCGCTCAAGACGATCTTCGACAAGGGCCTGCTCTATAAGGGCTATAAGGTCGTGCCCTATTGCCCCCGCTGCGGCACCGCGCTGTCCAGCCATGAGGTGAGCCAGGGCTACAAGAAGGTCAAGGAACGCTCCGCCGTCGTCCGCTTCAAGGTGGTCGGCGAGGAAAACGCTTTCCTCTATGCCTGGACGACCACGCCCTGGACGCTGCCCAGCAACGTCGCGCTGTGCGTCAACGGCCACGAAACCTACGCCCGCTTCGAGTGCGAGGGCCGCACGATCATCATGGCGGACGCGCTGATCCCCGCCATCATGGGCGATAAGGAAATCACAAACAAGACCACATTCCCCGGCAGCGATCTGGTGGGCATGAAGTATGAGCCGCTGTTCGACTTCCAGCGCGAGGTCATCAGGGGCGTTGAAAATGAAGAGAACGCCTGGATGGTCATTGCGGACGATTACGTCACCATGACCGACGGTACCGGCATTGTACACATCGCCCCCGCGTTCGGCGAGGACGACGCGCGCGTCGGCCGCGAGAACCATATCCCCTTCCTGCAGCTGGTCGACACCAAGGGCGAGATGGACAAGCGCACGCCGTGGGGCGGCACGTTCATCAAGAAGGCCGATCCCATGGTGCTGGAGGATCTCGACAAGCGCGGTCTGCTGGTGGCTGCGCCCGCGTTCGAGCACGACTATCCCTTCTGCTGGCGCTGCGACACGCCGCTGATCTACTATGCCCGCTCCACCTGGTTCATCCGCATGACCGCGGTGCACGATCAGCTGATGCGGAACAACCGCTCTGTCAACTGGATGCCCGACAACATCAAGGAAGGCCGCATGGGCAACTTCCTCGACAATGTTATCGACTGGGGCCTTTCCCGCGAGCGCTACTGGGGCACGCCGCTGCCGGTGTGGGTCTGCAAGTGCGGCCACATCCACGTCGTCGGCTCGATCAAGGAGCTGTGCGAGATCGGCCACAACGTGACGCCCGACATCGAGCTGCACCGCCCCTACATCGATCAGGTGACCATCACCTGCCCGGAGTGCGGCGGAGAAATGCACCGCACGCCCGAGGTCATCGACTGCTGGTTCGATTCCGGCTCCATGCCCTTCGCTCAGTGGCATTATCCCTTTGAAAATAAGGAGACGTTCGAGGCCAATTTCCCGGCTGACTTCATCTCCGAGGCCATCGATCAGACGCGCGGCTGGTTCTATACGCTGCTGGCCATCTCCACGCTGCTGTTCGACAGATCGCCCTTTGAAAACTGCATCGTCATGGGCCACGTTCAGGACGCCGAGGGCCGCAAGATGTCCAAGCACATCGGCAATGTCGTCGATCCGTGGGAGGTTCTGGACAAGCAGGGCGCGGACGCTGTGCGCTGGTATTTCTACGCCTCGAGCGCCCCGTGGCTGCCCACCCGCTTCTCCGGCGATCTGGTCAGCGAGATGCAGCGCAAGTTCATGGGCACGCTGTGGAACACCTACGCGTTCTTCACGCTCTACGCCTCCATCGACAACTACGATCCGCTGACGCAGAAGGCTGACAGGAAGGACTTCTCGCTGATGGACAAGTGGATCCTGAGCAAGCTGCAAACGCTCATTGCCACCGTGGACGAGGGGCTTGAAAAGTATCAGATCACCGAGACGGCCCGCGCCATCTCCGATTTCGTGGACGAGCTGTCCAACTGGTACGTCCGCCGCTGCCGCGAGCGCTTCTGGGGCAAGGGCCTCGCGGGCGACAAGCTGGCCGCCTTTGAGACGCTCTATACTGTGCTCAAGACGCTCTCCGGCCTGTGCGCGCCCTATATCCCCTTCATGGCCGAGTCGATGTACCGCAATCTGGTCGCGAACAACGATCCCGACGCGCCCATCTCCGTGCATCTGACCGACTTCCCCACCGCCGATCCCTCGCTCGTCGATCACGAGCTGGAGGCGCAGATGGAGGAGGTCATCGCCGCCGTACAGCTGGGCCGCGCCTGCCGCAACGCCGCCAACATCAAGGTGCGCCAGCCCATCGCCACGATGTACATCAAGGGCGCGGCACTGGACGAGGCCGTTTCCGAGCTGATCGCCGACGAGCTGAACGTCAAGGCCGTCCGCTTCGTGACCGACGCGCGCGACTTCACCACCTATGAGCTGAAGCCGCAGATGCGCACCCTCGGCCCGCGCTACGGCAAGCTGCTCGGCCGCATCGGCGCGCACCTCAAGACCATGGACGGCAACGCCGTCGTGGATGCGTTCGAGCGCGGCGAGACCGTCTCCTTCGAGCTGGACGGCACCCTCGTCGAGCTGGGAAAGGACGACGTGCTGACCCGCCCGATGCAGAAGGAAGGCTTCGTGGCGCAGATGGACGGCGATATGACCGTCGTGCTGGACGCGAACCTCACGCCCGAGCTGATCGAGGAGGGCTATGTCCGCGAGCTGATCAGCAAGATCCAGACCATGCGCAAGGACGCCGATTTCGACGTGACCGACCGCATCGCCGTGACCATCGAGGCCGACGACAAGCTGTCCGCCATCGCCGAGAAGGGCGTCGAGGACATCAAGCGCGGCGTGCTGGCGCTGTCCGTCACGCTGGGCGCGCCTGAAGAGGGCGCTGTGTCCCAGGAGTGGAACATCAACGGCGAGAAGGCCGTCATCGGCGTGAAGGTCGTCGAGAAGCGCTGAGCCGTGTTTCCGTAAACTGAAAAAGCGCCCCGCGTGAGGAAAAAATTCCTCACGCGGGGCGCTTTGTGCCGTTATGCACTGGTCTTTGGGCGCGCGGTCAGTCATCCAGCGCGACCTTCATGATCGACAGCGAATGATCGAGATAGCGGAGCTGCTGCGGGTCGGTTGGGTCGAGATGGTTACTCATATACGCGCACAGGAGCGCGCGATCGTGCGTTTCGATCATCGCCGGATAGCAGTAGTTGCCGTTTTCATCGTCCTCGAGGGTGAACAGCTCGCCCCACGTCTTTCCGTCGTCGGTGGACGAGCGCAGCACGAGCGGCGTGCGGCCGAGATAGGAGCGGTGCTTTACGCCGTTATAGTGCGGCACGGGGTTGTAGGCGGCGAATATCGTGCCATCCGACAGGCGATGCAGCTCCATGGGCGCGCGCGGCGATGTGAACTCGGACGGCTCCGGCGGAGTGAACGTGTCCATGCCGTCCAGCGAGAAGCACTGATACTGATAGCACAGCATTGTGCGCGCCCACAGCCAGATCACGCCGTTTTTCAGCTCGATGATGCCCGGCTCCTCCATGCCGACGCGCTGCGCCAGCCGTCCGGACAGGGCGACGCGCGCCTTCGTCGCGGTGAACGACGCGCCCTCGTCATCCGAGACGAAGCAGACGGGCATGGCGTAGCTCTCGGAGAACAGGCAGTATTCGTCCTCCTCCTGCGTGCGCGCGCAGCTGTATTTGGCGGCCGCCGCGGCGATCCGGCCGTCGGAGAGGCGGATGAAGCGGTCGTTGTTGAACACATAGTAGCCGCGCTGAACGCGCTTAAACGAGCAGGTCATGGGCGTAAAGTGAACGCCGTCCTGAGAAACGGCGCGCCCCAGATGGCTCGAGCCGTCCGAGTCCTCCTTGACGATGAAGAAGAAGCACAAGCTGCCATCCTTTAACGTCATGCCGGACACGCTCATGATGTTCTTCACGCCGAAATCGGACGCGCGGGCGATGATCTCCGGCGCGCTCCAGGTTTCGCCCTCGTCGCGGGAGCGGATGAGCGCGATGTCGCAGGGATCGTCGTCGTCGCCCAGACCGGTGCTGAAGTGGCTGTAGGCGAAGAGTATGTCGCCGTTTGGCGCGCGCAGGAAGGAGCCTTCGCTGTTGCGGCCGGACTGTTCGCTGTTGGGCAGATGAAAGACGAGACGCTTGTTCATGATAATTTCTCCTTTTCATGGGTTTGTTCTTTATAGAGCCGCAGGACTCTTTTCAGCGCGCCGATCTGGCAGACCATCGAATAGAGCGCGTATATCAGATATGTGATCTGCGCGGGATGATCGCGCAGCATGGCGGCGAAGAGGACGATATTGACCGTGCCCGAGAGGATCATCAGCGGCGCGTATTCAATATAGGCCAGCATGGTCAAAAGCGAAATGAGTATGCCCAGAAGCGATGTGGAAATATCGAGTATGCGATAGCCGGAATCGGCGCGGGAGAGGATCAGCCACGCCGCGCCCCAGCAGAGCGCGAACAGCCCGGCGACGAGCAGCCTCTGCCGCTTCGTCATGGCGCGGAACAGCGTGGACTGCCCCTGAGGCCGGCTCTTCCAGCGGAAATAGGTGGCGAACTGAATCGTGCACGAAAACAGCACGGCATAGGCGGCGGACGCGTAGAGCTTAAAGTGCGCGTAGACCACGGCATAGAGCAGCGAATTGCACGCGCCGATCAGATAGGCGGTGCGGCTGACGCGCGACTGCAGCAGCCCCACGCAGAGCGACACATACAGCGGCAGGATGTTGATAAACGTCTGCCCGAAGGTGACGCCCGTCGCGGTGATCAGCGCGGCGGTGACGAGCATCAGGATCAGCATGGGGCGCGGAATCGCGAAACGGCGCATGAATAAAAGCCTCGCAATCGGATGTGATTTTGTGAGCGCTCGCAACGGCTCTGTGCGGCGCGCTCCGAAAGAGGTTATATCACAAAACGGGCCTCGGCGCAAGGCTGATGTGGGACATCCTTGCGCGCAAAGGGCCGATTTTGCAAATCCGTCTTGACAAACGCACTCATCCTCGCCATAATGGGGCGGGAACGGCTCTTATACACGGCTCTTATACGAAGGGGGAACGACCGTGCAGATTGACTTTCCGGATCGATGCGTCTACAGCGTCCATGTGGAGAACGCGACCGTCGAGCTGCTTGTCGAGAAAAGCGGCGCGCAGAACGACAGCCGGCTGATCGGCATGACGCCGCACACGCACGCCTATCACGAGCTGTTCGCCTGCACCGCCGGAGAGATGACCATTGATGCGGAGCGGGGCGAAATCAGCCTGCGCGCGGGCGATCTGGCGATGATTCCGGCCAATGTGCGCCATGTGTCGCGCATGGCGGGCGCGGGCGGCGCGTATAAGGCCGTCGGCGTGCGCTTTATCCGGCGACCGTGCAGGGAAGCTCGGGATCTGTTCGGGCGCTTGAACGCGCTCTGCGGCATACAGGCGCGCGGCCTGCCCTCGCTCTGCGCGTCCGTCGCCGAGCTGGCCGAGTATGACGGCGCGGACGACTGCCTGCCGGCGCTGAGGCTGACGCTGCTGCTGTGCGAGCTGGCCGATAAAACCGGCGGCGCTTGCGCGGAAACGGCGCAGGCGCTGTCCGATCGCGATCTGAGGCGCGCCTCGAGGCTGGATTATTTCATCAACACCTGCTTTATGAATCCCCTGACGGCGGAGTTTGTGGCCTCTCAGCTCTTCGTCAGCCCGCGCCAACTGTCTCGGCTGGTCAAAAAGCGCTATGGCGTGTCCCTCCGGCAGGCCGTGACGAAAAAGCGCGTGAGCGTGGCGGCTGAAATGCTGAGAGCGGGCGGGCTGCCCATCGCGGAAATCGCGCTTTCGGTCGGGTTCGGCTCCGTGCATAGCTTTTATCGCGCCTTTTCAGAAGAATACGGCCTCTCGCCGCAGGAATACCGCAGGCGGGAAGGCCGCATGGCGTGAGCGTTTATCGATTCAGGAAGAACAGATTGGTATCGCTGATGAACGAGCGCAGGCTGTAGGAGATCACAACGCAGTCTATGCCGTTTTCTTCAATATAGGCGCTCAGGCTGTCGCGGTAATAGCGCAGATCGAGCGCGTGGATCTCGGAAAACGCGCCGCACAGGAAGGGAATCTCGCAGTCGGCGTAGGAATCGCGGATCAGCAGGAGCTTTTGCCCCTCGCTGCCCGTCCTCACCACGGCCAGCGGCTGATTGCCGCCCATGAAGAAGGCGTATTTGTCCTTCACGGCCAGCTTTTCCTCGTCGTAAAGCCCCGTGACGACCTCCTTTTCGCCCTCGATATGCGTGACGGTGATTTCGCCGCCCGGCACATACGCGTCGATGCCGTCGGGCTGGATATAGCGCGCGCCCGAGCGGGAGTAGAGCGTGCCGTAGAACGCGTCCGTGACGCGCACAGGCGCGTTGTCCGCGGAGAGGGTTGTTGTCAGACCCATGCCGTTCAGGAGCGCCTGCGCCCCGTAGAGCGCGCCCAGCGACGTCCAGTGATGGTCTGTGCGGTAGTAGAGCGCCTCGTCCGAATGAGCGCCGAGCGCGGAGAGCGTGTCGATGAAAACGGCCTTCGTCTCGGCGGCGAGCCTTTCGATCAGCGCGCGCTCGTCGCAGCGGGGTGCGCCGGCGGGCAGTCTGTCCCGCCAAATTTCCGCCGCTGAGGGAATGAGCGTAAAATAGACTGGCACGGCGCTGTTCTCGGCGAAGCGATTGACGGCGGACAGATTGGCGGCCAGCCGGTCGGCGTCCGGCTCGTCGATGCGCTCGATCAGCGTGTCTGAGCAGATATACACGCCGTTGTTCTCGCGCTTGCCCAGCAGGCGTTCGGCGTAGGCCTTGAGCGCAATCCAATGATCGCGCAGGGCGAACTGATCGGTGACGTAGCTTTCCGCGTCGCTCTCAAACTGGCCAGACAGGACGCCTTGCAGCGACAGGGCGGGCTTTCCGGCGAGATTGCGGTTTTCCATATCGGAAAACGTTTTATCGGGCAGCGCGACATTCAGCAGGAGAAAGCCGCCTGTAAAAGCGACGAAGAGTATCACGAGCGCTTTTTTCATCGGGGCGTCTCCTTTCAGAAGCGGAAATAGAGGAACGGGTTGTAGGTGGAATCCACCAGATAGGCGGTCGAGAGCACGAGCGCGATCAGGCAGAGGATGAGCGCCAGCGCGCCGCGCGGCTTTTCCTTCAGCCTATGCCACAGCCGCGCGCCCAGCGGCGTGCAGGCGAGGATCAGTATCGGGAAGAGGCGCGCATAGCTTCCAAGATAATAGCCGTCCGTGGCGGTATAGAGCGGCGCGCCGCTCAGGCCGAACATCGCCGCCAGATAGCGCCCGCACGCGCCCATGTCCTCCAGGCCGAACAGCGCCCAGCCCAGAATGATGAAAAACAGCGCGTAGACGTGTCCGACGGCGCGCGGCGCCCTTTCCAGCCCCTTGAGCAGGAACAGCTTTTCCAGCATCAGCAGCACGGCGAAATACAGGCCCCACAGGAGGAAATTCCAGCTCGCGCCATGCCAGAGGCCGGTGGCCGCCCACACGATCAGTATATTGATCAGCCAGCGCGCCCTGCCCTTTCGGTTGCCGCCCAGCGGGATATAGAGGTAATTGCGGAACCACGCGCCCAGCGAGATATGCCAGCGCCGCCAGAAATCGGTGATGCTGCGCGCCATATAGGGATAGTTGAAATTGCGCATGAACTCAAACCCGAGCATACGCCCCAGCCCCACGGCCATATCGGAATAGCCGGAAAAGTCGAAATAGATCTGGAACGTGAAGGCGATTACGCCCAGCCACGCGCCCACGCAGCTCGGCGCGGCGGCGGCCTTGTACACATCCCACAGCGCGCCGACACTGTTGGCCAGCAGCACCTTCTTGGCCAGGCCGACGACGAACACTTCCACGCCCGACGCGAACTGAGAGACGCTGCTCGAGCGCTCGCGCAGCTGATCGTCCAGATCGCGGTATTGCAGGATCGGGCCGGCGATGAGCTGCGGGAACAGCGTCACGAACGTGCCGAACGTCACGAAGTTCTTCTGAGAGCGCGCCTCGCCGCGATAGACGTCTATCGTGTAGGACATGGTCTGGAACGTGTAAAACGATATGCCGATGGGCAGCGTCAATCCCAGCGGCTTAAGCGACGAAAACAGTCGGATGGAACGCAGATTCTCGATCACAAAATCGAAATACTTGAAGAAAAAGAGCAGCGCGAGATTGAACAGCACCGACAGAAGCACCACGCGCCGCGCCTTTTTGTCCTCGGCGCGGAATTTTTCAACCAGCAGGCCGAAGCCGTAGTTGACCGCGATGGAGGCGATCATGACGGCCAGATAGACCGGCTCGCCCCAGCCGTAAAACAGCAGACTGGCGGCAAACAGCACGGGATTGCGTCCCTTGAGAGGCACGACATAGTAGACCGCCAGCACGACGGGCAGATAGACGAAGAGGAACATCAGGCTGCTGAATACCATATAATCAGTCTCCCGTCGAGTTAATCAGGCGAACCACTGTACAATCAGGCGGATGATGAGCAGCGCCAGCACGCCCAGCATGATATAGCGGATGAGCCTTGCGCCGCGCCGCATGGCCAGATACGAGCCGATATAGCCGCCCGCAATCGAGAACGCCGCCGCCGGCAGGGCGAGCGCAAACAGCACCTCGCCGCCCAGGATCAGCGAAACCAGCGCGGAAATGTTGCTGGCCAGATTGATCAGCTTGGCGCTGCCCGAGGCGGTGATCATGTCCATGCCGATGAGATAGGTCAGCCCCATGATGAGCAGCGTGCCGGTGCCCGGGCCGAAAAAGCCGTCGTACAGCCCGCACGCCAGCCCGATGCCCGCGCAGCCCCACAGCCGCCCCGCCGTCATGGGGGCGCTCTGCTCGGGCGCGTCCCTCTTGAAAAGCAGGATCAGCGCCATGAGCGGAATGACCACCACCAGCAGGATGCGGATGATCTCCGGATCGCACAATTGCAGCAGCTCCGCGCCCAGATACGCGCCGGGCAGCGCGCCCGCAATCGCGCAGAGGGACGGCTTGACCAGCAGCTTGCCGCCGCGCAGGAATTTGCCCGTCGCCACCAGCGTGCCCAGACAGGCGGACATCTTGTTTGAGCCGGAGGCCAGCGCCGGGGGCAATCCGGTGAGCAGATAGGCCGGCAGTGAAATCAGGCCGCCGCCCCCGCCTATGGCGTCCACAATGGCGGCCAGAAAGGCGAGCGGGCAGACCGTGAGCAGCATGGAAAGCGTTACAGCCATGGGAATTCGTCTCCTTGCGTGATTTTCAGAATACAGCCAAACGCCCGCGAGAGATCAGTCTCTTTCGCGGGCGATGATTTTATGGGGGTGCATCCATTTGGCGCACAACCGGCCTGTCAGCGATGACGGCCGGCGCCGCCGCCGCGGGAAGCGCCGCCGCCGCCCGAACGTCCGCCGCCGAAGCCGCCGGACGGACGGGAACCGCCGGAGGGACGGCCGCTGCCAAAGCTCGAGGGACGGGAACCGCCGGAAGGACGGCCGCCGCCAAAGCCGGAGGGACGCGAACCGAAGCCGCCAAAGGGCGGGGGCGGCGGTTCATGGCCCATGGGCGGGCGCGGACGGCGCGGCGGACGGGGCGCGATGATGACGGTCGGGCCGCGACGGCGCGGAGGCGGGGGCGGCATACCCACGCCGCCTTGCCAGGCACGCCTGCGCCGGCGTCTGGAATTGACCGCGCTGATCAGCACGATGACGATCACGATCAGCACGATCAACAGTATGCCGCCGCCATCGCCGCTGCTTTTCGAGCTGCTGACAGGGGGCGTGTAGGCGTTTTCCGTGCGGGCGGCTCTGTAGTCGTCGTAAAGCGTGGTGTCGAGCGTCAGATTGAGATCGTAGACCTGAACGACCGCCTCGAACAGCGCGGTGAACAGCTTCTCAGCGCCGGCGGAGTAGTCCTTTGCGGCAAAATCCGGCTCGAGGTCGTTGAGAAGCATATCGTCCAGATCGCCGGATGTGATGTAGTCCTGCAGTCCCTTGCCCTGCATGAGCCAGTAATCGTCGTCATCGATGGCCATGAGCAGCAGAATGCCGTTGTTTTTGTCGCTGGAGCCGATGCCCCAGCTGTTGAACAGCGTGTAGGCGTAGTCCTCGATGGAGGCCGTGCCGGTGGTGGGCACGGTGACAAAGACGATCTGCGCGCCGCAGGCGGCATAGAGCTTGTCGTTGTTGAGCACGATCAGGCCCTCGACCTCGTCGCTTAAAACGTTCGCGCTGTCGTTGACGTAAAAATCCTCTGTGGGCTGAATGACCTTGGGAGCGGCCAGCGCCGATGCGGCCGTCAGCAGCAGCGCAAGAAGCAGGGCAGAGAGTCGTTTGAGCGTCATGTCCGCATCAGTCCTTTCATGATGAGATGCCATGTGGAACGTCACGGGCTATTCGTACAGCGCCGCATCGCCGATGCCGCGCACGGCGCTGATCAGCCCGGCGGGGAAGCCGCGCTTTTCCTCGTTGAACGCCGCGGCCTGCTCGTTGTATGAATCGTGCGATATGCGCAAAAGCGCCGAGGAGAAGTTCTTGTACTTGTAGCGGAAGTCGCCCGCGTCGGTTTCGGACAGCTTCAGATTGGAGCCGTAGGAATAGAGATCCTCGACGGCGGCGTTCAGCGCCTGCGCCGCGTCGTAGCGATCGGGGATCGTCTCGGCGCGGTTCAGCGCGTCTATGGCGGCCGAGACGGCGTCCGTCTTTTCGCTTTCCGCGCCCTCGGCGTTGGCGACGATCGAGTTCATGACGACGGCGTTGTCGGCCATTTCCTTAAGCTCGGCAGAAATGCTCTCCGACGGCGCGGAAAACGCGGCCTGAACGTCCTTTTTCTGATCGATCAGGGCGTTGCCGCCGCCGATGACGAGCGTTCCGGCGACGACCAGCGCCAGCGCGGCGCAGGCGATCGGGCGGTTTTCGGTGAATTTCATGGCGTTGTCCTTTCAGAGTCGGGAGAAGCAGCCTTATTCGATGTTCATCTCGAGCATCTTTTTGCGCAGCTGATTCTCGATGTTGACCAGCTCCTTCTCCGCGTCCTTGCGCTTCTGGCGGCCGGTCTTTTGAATCTCCAGCACCTCGTCCATGGTCTGGATGAGCTTCTGGTTGGTCTCGGTGAGCGTCTCGATGTCGATGATGCCGCGCTCGCTCTCCTTGGCGATCTCCACGCTGCCCATGCGCAGCTTCTCGGCGTTGGCGCGCAGCAGATCGTTGGTCAGGTCGGTGACGGAGCGCTGCGCCTCCATGGCGCTCTGGGAATGCTGAAGGCCGAGGGCGAGCACCATCTGGCTCTTCCACAGCGGAATGGTGTTGACGATGGTGGACTGGATCTTCTCGGCCAGCACCTGATTGTTGTTTTGCAGCAGGCGGATCTGCGGGGCCATCTGAATGGCGACGTTGCGCGTCAGCTCCAGATCGTAGAGCTTCTTCTCAAAGCGCTCCGCCTTGGCGGCGAGGTCGCTGGCGTACTGCGCGTCCTCGGGCAGGCCGGACTGCTGCGCCTTGGCGCGCGCCTCGGCGAGGGGGCCGCTGCGGAAGGCCTCGAGCGCCTCGTTGCCCGCGGCGATGTACATGGACAGCTCCTTGAAGTAGGTCAGGTTCATGTCGTAGAGCTGATCCATCGTGGCGATGTCCTTGAGCAGCTGCACCTGATGGTTCTCCAGCTCGTTGACCAGCTTGTTGACGTTGACTTCCACGTCGTCGTAGCGGTTCTTGAGCAGCTGCACCTTGTCGACTTTCTGGCGCAGGAAGCTGAACAGCCCCTTCTTCTCGTCGGAATCGACGTTGAAGGAGCGCAGCTCGGTCACAAGGCCAGCGATCATGTCGCCCACCTCGCCCAGATCCTTGCTGCGCACATTGTTGAGCGCGGTGTCGGAGAAGGAGGCGATGTTCTGCTGCGTGCCCGCGCCGTACTGGAACACGAGCGAGGAATTGGTGATGTCGATCTTCTTGGCAAATTCGTCGATCTGCGCCTGCTCCTCGGGCGAGAAGGTCTGCTTTTTGACCTCCTCCTGCACTTCTTCCTTAATCTCCTCGATGGGCGCCTCGGCGGTCGCGGCAGCGGTGGGATTGGGCGCGGCGCGGTCAGTGCGCAGCCTGCGCGCTCGATTCGGGTTTGGTCAGTCCCTCGGCGGCCATCATGGTCTCGAGCACCTGAATGTCGCTGGTGATGTCCAGCTGCGTGTCCTTATAGAGGTTGTCCAGCTGCTTTTCAAAGGCGGATGCGATCATGCCCAGGCTGTTTTCCACGGCGGTTTTGGACTTGGCGATGTGCTCGCCGTCCAGCCCCGTGCTCTCGAGCAGCCGATACTGATCCAGCAGCTTGACCGTGACGGGCAGATAGTAGTTCATGAACTTGCGCACCTGCATGGCCTGGCGGGGATTGCGCTCGAGCGCCTCGAAGATCTTGCCGCCGGCGTGCTCCATGCGGTCGAGCTGGCGGGTGATCTCCTCGTCGGGCAGGGCGAGATTGGCCTCGCGCAGGCGGTGCAGCGCCTCGCGGCCCTCGGTGATCTGCTTATCGACCTCCGCGTCGCCGGACGCGGGCGCTTCCTCGTATTCCTCGACGCGGCCGGGGAACAGCCTGCGCCCCAGCGCGTACGCGGCCGCCGACAAAAGCGCGCAGATGAGAAGCGGCCAGAATTTATAAATCGGATGGATCAGGCCGAAAATCAGCCAGACCGCCGCGGCCATATAGATCGGCAGCGCGGACGGAACGCGTCTTGTTTTCAAGAGACCATCTCCTTGCTGTTTATGATGATATTATAGGCGAAAGCCGGGCGAAAATCAACTGAAAACCGCCCGAATGTCGCTCTGGACGCCTGAAAGCATCGGCTGGAGCGGGGAATCGTCAGCCCTTCTTTTCCAGCTCGGCTTTAAGATCGAGCGCCTGCTGGCGGGTGGTGGTGCACAGCGCGGAATAGTTGCCGTCCAGCGCGCTGTTTAGATAGTCGATCGCCTGCTTCGTATCGCCGTCCTCGGCGGCCAGGCGCGCCAGATAATAGAGCGTGTCCACCTGGCGGGGCTTGTTCTCGTGCGCCTTTTTGAAGTAGGTCAGCGCCTTTTCGCGATCACCCATGGCCAGATAGAGCTGGCCCAGATTGTCCAGCACCACAGCGTCCTCGTCGTCGTAATCCAGCGCCTTGGTGTTGAACTCGAGCGCCTCGGCGAAATCGCCGGTTTGCCGGGCCTTTTCGATGAGGATGTAGCCCAAGGAGCCGTAGAGCATACCGGTGGGCGCTTCGCTCATGGCGATCTTCAGATTGGAGATGGCCGAATCGAGCTGCCCCAGCTTCCACTGGCAGATGGCAAAGTTGATGCGCAGCTGGCGCTTTTCCGCCTTGGTGATGCCGGGCGTGGAATCGGCCTTCAGGAACAACTCTTTGGCCTCCTCAAAGCGGGCGAAGCGCAGCAGCAGCACGCCGTAGGCCATGACGTAGCTGGGCTTGGTGCAGCCGCCCCTGATCGCTTCCTCATAGAGCTTGAGCGCCTGCTCGTGCTTGGCCTTAGCCTCGGCCGTTTTGTCCTGATCATAGAGCCGGTTGCCCACGACGTGCAGTCCGTAGGCCTTGCGTCCGGCGTTCTCCGCCTTGTATTTGTCAAAAAATCCCATGATAAAAACGCCTCCCTGCATGATTATAAAAGCTATGCGCCGCCTTATCGCCGGCGGTTATTTTGAAGACCTGCGCGCTTCGATGCGCCGCGTCAGCCGTTCTCTGCGCTTGTGCAGCGCGGCCTTTTCCTCGTCGTCCGCGGCCAGCTCGAGCGCCCGCTCGGTCAGGCGCAGCGCTTCCTCGGGATCGCGACGGCTGTGCTCATAGAGCTTGGCCAGCTCCACATAGGGGAATATTCCCATCTGCCGCCGGTCGATCATGTCGCGCCAGACCGATTCGGCGCGGAGCATATCCCCGCCCGAGCGCAGCATGAGCGAGAGCTGCCGGTTGGCGCTGGCCGCGACATGGCGCTCGCGCAGCCGCTCGATGGTGCTCAGCGGGCGCTCTTTGGCGGCCAGCCGGTAGCAGGTTTCCGCGTCGCCGCGTTCGCCGCGCCTTTGCAGCGCGCGCCCCAGCGAGAACACGTCCAGCATACTGGTCTGCTCGAGCGGCGCGGCGTAGCTGCCGGCCAGGCGCGCGAGCAGCGTGCCCAGCGACACGATGTCCTGCCGGTTGTGATCGACGACGTCCTCGAGCAGCGTCATATCGCCGGTCTTGAGGAAGGAAAAGTAGCGCTCGGGCACCTCCGCGCCGGGAATATCGTGATCGCGATGCAGTCCCAGCTCGGTTTCCTCAATGTGGCCGAGAGAGCAGTCCTTCAGGCGCAGCTTCCAGACGCGCCGCGCCGGATGGATGAGATCGAGATGCGGCTTGCCGGCGGTGGGATCGTCCATGCGGCACATGGTGAAGCGCGAACGGAGCAGCGGCACGTCGAACGAGCGGCCGTTGAACGTGACGAGCGTCTGCGCCTCGCGGATCATCGGCGTGATTTTTTCGAGCAGCAGCGCCTCTGCGCCGTAATTGGACATCATGTACTGATACACGACGAAGCGATCGCCCTCGACGCGGCCCAGCCCCACCAGAAAGGCCACCGTGCCCGCGCCGCCGGACAGGCCGGTCGTCTCCGTATCGAGGAACAGCGCGCGCCGCGCGTCGAACGGCGCGTCGAACGCCATGCGCCGAACGCCCTCGGCGGGAAGAGAAAACAGCGCCCTTTCCGCGGCCGTTTCGCTGCGGTATTCCATCAGGACGGGCTTTTGCACAGGCTTTTTGGGCGCGGACGAAGAGAGTGCGTTCAGTTTGCTCTTCAGCGACGAAGCCATGCCGATGCCCCTCCTTCCGGCGATATTCCGCGATGGCGCGGAGCCTGAAAATCCATGCTGCATTTATTGTAAAATGCCGCGCCTGATTTGTCAATCGAATCCATGAAAACAGACGGAAAAGACGCATGTTTCGTCTCCCGAAAAGGCGCGCCGGCGCCGCGAGGAACGGCCTTCAATCGCGGGGAGGCTATGCGCGGCTTCCATACTGCGTCGGCGTTTATTACTCTCTTGGCGCCGCTGAAACGGCGGGCTTCGTTCCGAAAAGCGAGCCGCCTTTCAGAAAATTGAGTTTTCATAGGCATTTCAGACACTGCGCGGCGAAAAAGAAAAAGAGGAGTTGCGGGGCTGGTTCTTAAATGCGCTTGGAGCGCTTCTGGAAATTTTTTGATCGCTCTCTTTCGCTGATTCTGCGTCGCAAGGGCACGACCCTTACTCGAACGAACGAAAAGACCGCGCGAACCTGCGCCTTCCGAGAGGGAGATTCCGATGCTGCCGGCGGTGCGGCTGAAGGCTGAAAATAACAAGAGAAAAACCTCTCTCATCCGTCTGGACGAAAGAGGTTTTCTGGTAG